>NZ_RZQI01000231.1:0-7506 GCF_003998335.1 Mesorhizobium sp. M7A.F.Ca.CA.002.05.1.1
GTCTCGGCAAGTTCGGCCTTGGAGACCTCGACATGGATGCCGTCGGCCTGGACGCGGCCGGCTATGCGGGTGTCGCCGGCGATGATGACAGCAACGCCGGCGGCTTGCGCTGCCGGCACGATCTGTTCGGCGAAAGCCTGAAAGGAGGCTTCATCCATGCCGTTCTCGGGCAGGATCAGCGAAGCGACATCGC
The DNA here is from genome assembly GCF_003998335.1 of Mesorhizobium sp. M7A.F.Ca.CA.002.05.1.1. Lineage (NCBI taxonomy): Bacteria > Pseudomonadati > Pseudomonadota > Alphaproteobacteria > Hyphomicrobiales > Phyllobacteriaceae > Mesorhizobium > Mesorhizobium sp. M7A.F.Ca.CA.002.05.1.1. Next base: position 194 of record NZ_RZQI01000231.1, read on the forward strand.
CGCCATCGAATGCCGCGACAATACGGGCCGCCGGCACGCCGGACGGCGCGATCAGCACGATGCGACAGCGATTGGGGGGCGTTGCTTCATTCATGGTTCTTCGGGTCCCGCGTTTCGCCTATGCCGGGCGAAGATGGTTGGATTGCGGCATAGAGCAAAGTGCCCGCTTTGAACAGGCGGGCAGCCGGGATCGCGATGTTTGACCCGCCGGGCATCCGGCGGGGCGCTTCATTTGATCGGGTGCGGGCTCGCCACGGGCGGTTTGCCCTTCCACAGCGTCCAGCCGAGATTCATGCCGGCGGCGGCGATCAGGATGGCGGTGGCGCCGACGACCTGACTCAGATGCAGCCGATGGCCGAAGGCGACGACATCGACCAGGATGGCGACGACCGGATAGATGAAGGACAGCGATCCCTGCAGATGCGTCGGCAGCTTCTGGATGGCGCCGTACATCAGTATGTACATCAGGCCGGTATGGACGATGCCGAGCGTCGCCAGCATGGTCCAGCTCCAGGCATCGGCCGGAAGCTCTGCAAGATTGGCGAAAGGCGCCAGCATGACGACGCCGACGCAGACCTGGATCAGCGCGATGAGGTGCGGCGGCGTGCCCTTGAGCTTCTTGGTGACGATGGCGGCGACGGCCCAGAAGAAAGCCGCGCCCAACGCCATGACGATGCCGGTGAAATAATCCGTGCCGATATCGCCGGCATCGGGAGCCGACTGCACGATCAGAACCATGCCGGCGAAGGCGATGGCCAGCCAGGTCAGCTTGGTCAGGGTCAGCCGCTCGGCGAAGAAAAGCGCACCGAAGCCGACCAGCATGAAAGGCTGCGTGTTGTAGACAGCGGTGGCGATCGAGATCGACGCGCGCGAGAATGCGCTGAACAGCAGCAGCCAGTTGACGACGATGGCGACGCCGCCGAGCGCGGCGATGCCGATGATGCGCAGCGACAGCCTGTTGCGCAGCAATCCCAGCCCGGCGCAGATGATGAGCAGCGTCAGCGCACCGAAAGCGCAACGCCAGAACACCACATCCATGATCGGCTGGCCGGACAGGACGACGAACCATCCGATCGTTCCCAGGATGGCCATTGCGGCTGACATTTCGACCGTGCCGCGCACCGTTTCGTTCACAACAAACCTCCATATCGGTTGAGCCGCCATAATCTCATGCTGCCGCGAAGCTTTCCATCTGATTGGAAAGGGCGTATGGCCGGTTGGCCTAATTATATTAGGAGAAAACTCCAAACTATCGGGGAAAGAAAAAGATGCTGGACGATCTCGACCGAAATCTCCTTGAAATCCTGGTCAAGGATGCACGGACCTCGCTGAAGGAACTGGCCGCCCAGGTCGGGCTGTCGTCGCCAAGCGTTTCGGAGCGGCTGCGACGGCTCGAGGAGCGCGGCGTCATCCGAGCGTTCACTGTCGAGATCGATCCGCTGGCGCTCGGTTATACCCTGCAGGCGATCGTGCGCATCCGGCCTTTGCCGGGCAAGCTGCACATCGTCCAGAAGCTGATCGAGGAAATTCCCGAATTCGGCGAATGCGACAAGGTGACGGGCGATGACTGTTTCGTCGCCCGGCTGTTCGTGCGCTCGATCGGCGATCTCGACGGGATTCTCGATCGCATCGCCGACAAGGCGGAGACAAGCACCGCCATTATCAAGGCGCAGCCGATCCGGCGGCGGCCGCCGCCGCTTGACGCAACCGCCTCTCGGGATAGGGCAAAGGTCTTGCAGGCCTCCTGATCGAGTTGGGTGGAAAGCCGGCGGCCGGTTGGTTAGTGTGCCGGCCCAAACGAGGCCGGAACCATGGCGCAGAATATATACGACCGTGAGGATTTCTTCGCAGGCTACAGCCAGCTCGGCCGTTCGGTCGAAGGGCTGGAGGGTGCCGCCGAGTGGCCGGCACTGCGCGCCATGCTGCCCGATGTCGGCGGCTTGAGGGTCGTCGATCTCGGCTGCGGCTTCGGCTGGTTCTGCCGCTGGGCCCGCGAGCATGGGGCGGCGCAGGTGCTTGGCCTGGATCTGTCGGAGAAGATGCTTGCCCGGGCAAGGGCCGCCGGCCCCGATGCTGGCATAAGCTATGAGACGGCCGATCTCGATCGGCTCAGCCTGCCGGAAGCCAGCTTCGATCTCGTCTACAGCTCGCTCGCCTTGCACTATGTCGAGGATGTGTCGCGTCTGTTCGGGACCGTGCATCGGGCCCTGGCGCCTGGCGGGCGTTTCGTCTTTTCGACGGAACATCCGATCTTCATGGCGCCGACCAAACCCGGCTGGGTGATCGATAGCGAAGGCCGCAAGACGTGGCCTGTCGACCAATATCTGGTGGCAGGACCGCGCAGCACCGACTGGCTGGCCAAGGGCGTGGTGAAACATCACCGCACGATCGGCACCACCCTCAACGCACTGATCCGGTCCGGCTTCACCATCGGCCATGTCGAGGAATTCCGGCCGACCGATGCGCAAATCGCAGCCAAGCCGGAACTGGCGGAAGAGCTCGAGCGGCCGATGTTCCTGCTGGTCTCGGCTCGGCGCTAGGCACTGGCCGGCGTCGGCCGAGTGTGCCGCCGCCACGCTCATATTTGCTGTCGCTCCGCCGGGCATTCTGGGCTATTCAAGCGTCGACCCGCTTTCCCTCCGGACCAGTCCCCCCTCCCATGTCAGGCCTGCTTCTCGATCCGTGGTTCTATGCGGCTGCCATTCCGGCGGTCTTTCTGGTCGGCCTGTCCAAGGGGGGCTTTGGCGGCGCCGTCGGTTTCGTCGGCGTGCCGCTGATGGCGCTGACCATGCCGCCGGTGCAGGCGGCGGCCATCCTGCTGCCGATCCTGTGCCTGATGGACATCGTCTCGGTATGGACATGGTGGGGCGTTTATAACAGAAAGATGCTGGTCGACATGATGCCGGGCGCCGTCATCGGCATCGGCCTTGGCTGGCTGACGGCGGCACTGGTCACCGAAGAGGCGGTGCGGCTGATCGTCGGCGCCGTCGCCATCATCTTCGTCCTGCGCTGGCTCTATCTGCAGTTCCGCCATGGCGCCGATCACGCTGCCGCGCCCAACCGCGTCGCCGCCGCGGTCTGGGGCACGGTCGCCGGGTTCACCAGCTTCGTAGCCCATGTCGGCGGCCCGCCCTTCCAGGTCTATGCCTTGCCGATCCGGCTCGATCCGAAGGTTCTATCGGGCACCGCCGCGATCTTCTTTGCCGCCACCAATGCGCTGAAGCTGGTGCCCTATTTCGCGCTCGGCCAGTTCGACACCGCCAATCTGACGGCATCGGCGGTGCTGATGCCGCTGGCGCCGCTGTCGACCATTGCCGGGGCCTGGCTGGTGCGGCGGATGCGGCCGGAAACCTTCTATCCCTTCACCTATGCAACCGTCGCGGTCGTTGCACTGAAGCTGCTGTGGGATGGCATCGCAGGTCCGATGTAGAAAGGCGGCTGCGCCGCCGCCCGTCATCAGGGTCAGGCAGCGCTCGGCACGAGACGGCGGTTGCCGCCAAAGGCCAGTGTGGCGCCGATCAAGACGGCCAGCACCATGCCGGCGAGGATACCGATGTCATGCACGGTCGGCTTGAGCACCATGTCGGCAATGATGACCACCATCACCGCATAGTCGAAGCGCGCCGCGCTCATCATACGCTGGCCGATGGCAAGAACCTCTGGTGTGACGCCCTCTTTGGCGATCATTGCGCCCATGCGCTCGCCGGTCGGTTTGAAGATGAACATGCCGATCGAAAAGGTCGTGGCGTAGCCGGCCAGGCCGATGAGGATCCACAGGTCGGAGAAGCCGACCCAGAACCAGCACATGATGAGGCCGAAAATCAGCGTCAGCATCGACATCGGCGCGAAGAACCTGCCGCCCAGCTGACCGCTGGCGCGCATTGCCTGCAGTTTTTCCTCTATGTTGCCCGCCCGCTCGGCAAGCATGCCCAGCAGGAACAGCACGAAGCCGCCTCCGACCCACAGAATGGCGGTAGTGACGTGGAGGAATTTGACGATCGAGTACCAGTCCATGGGTTGCTCCTGCAGTGTTCCGGTCAGGTTGCGGCGGCGCTGATTTGCGCCGGCCGTCAGAGGAGCGGGCGTTTAGCGTGGCGCCTGTTTCGGAACGATGTCGCGAAAAACCCGGATCTGTTTCAGGCAATGAAGAAGCGGCTGAGATAGTGAACGCGCTATCTGATTTCCTGCTAATGTACGAATCGTCGGGAGGGGGTTGGCGCGACATCGTCCGGAAACATCGCCGATGCTAACGCGCTTAACGCCGGGAGCCCGGTGGCGACAACAATCGCCTGACGATCAACCCATTCCCACAACGGGAAAAGGCAATTCGGGGGACAGACATGCAAGGGGTAGCACGGAATTTCTTCACACTGGCCGTCATCTATTCGCTGTGCGGCATGGCGCTCGGCCTGCACATGTCGATCAGCCAGGATCACGGTCAGATGCCGACTCACGCCCACACAATGGTGGCTGGATGGCTGATGTCGGCGGTCTTCGCCTTCTTCTACCATTTGTTCCCTGCCATCGGGCAAAAGACACTCGCCACCGTTCATTTCTGGCTGACCGCAATCAGCGGCATCGGCCTGCTGATCGGCCTCTACTTCCTGCTTGCCGGCAATGCCGCGATCGAACCGCTGGTGGCGGCCTCCTCGATGGGCTTCTACGCAGCCATGCTGCTGTTCGCCTTCATCGCCTTGCCGGCGATCTGGAAGACGGCCTGAGCTGGACCTGGGGTAAGGTGAGGCTGTGCCGGCGATCTGGAGGACAGCCTGAGCTAGCCTAACGCAGGAGATGCTGTCCTGTTACGGCACAGTATGGCGGCGTTCGGTCAAAAAACATCCGCGCCGTTAAGGCTTCATTAAGCTTTACAGGTGTTTACTATGTTCATCCAGTGATCTGGATTCTTACCGAGTGGTTGGAGCCACTTTGTTTGACGCCTCCCTGTTAAACTCCTGAGAGCCGCCTTATCCGCGGCTCTTTTTTTGTCTTCATTTCCCTTTTTGTCCGCGTCTCAGCGGGGCCGCCCAATGGCGGCTCGCCGTTAACCTTCTGTTAAACATGTGCTTGCCTTCGCCGGTGACGAAGCGCATTTTCAAGCTTCAGTCAGATAGGGTTCCGGGTGTATCGGCAGGGAGCCGAATCGGCCGGTTGCAAGTGCAGGGGCGTATCAATGAACGAGCCTTCGAAGGGCAGTGCGAAAACCGTCAAGCTGGCGGAGCGCCGGGTTTTCTCGCAATCCTTCAAGCCGCTTTACCAGGAAGGCATGGGCCTGGTCGAACAGGCCGCCGAATATCTCGACGGCAAGGGCCGGGCCGAGGCAAAGAAACTGTCGCGGCTGGGCGCCACGCTCTATGCGGCCGAATCGATGCGGCTGACCACCAGGCTGATGCAGGTTGCGTCCTGGCTGCTTTTGCAGCGCGCCGCCAATTCCGGCGAGATGACCCGCGACCAGGTCGCGTCGGAAAAGTCCAAGGTGCGTCTCGACACCGCTTCCGCCCATGACGAAGCCGCCGGCTGGGCCGAGTTGCCCGAGGATTTCCTCGATCTCGTCACCCGCTCGCTGCGCCTGCAAGCACTGGTGCGCCGCATGGACGAGGAGATCTATGGCTCGAGCGCCTTGGTCGACATGCAACCGATGGCTCGCCGCCTCAATCCGGTGTCCGACCAGATCAGCCTGCTCAACACGGCTTTCGCTCGGGGTTAGACCTCGGTCCGTCTTCTGTTTCCGGTTTGTTCACATTTCGCTGGCATCGCTGTGGGCCGGAGGTAAACTCGGCAAATGGCGGAAGCGATTCGCATCATCGGTATCGATCCTGGGCTTCGGCGCACCGGCTGGGGCATCGTCGAAAGCCTCGGCAATTCGCTGCGCTTCATTGCTTCCGGCACTGTGAAGTCCGACGACAAGGCGGCGCTGGCAACGCGGCTGTGCCAGCTGCATGACGGGCTCGCCGAAATCCTGCACAGCGCGATGCCGCACGAGGCGGCGGTCGAACAGACCTTCGTCAACAAGGACGCGGTGGCAACGCTGAAGCTCGGCCAGGCGCGTGGCATCGCCATGCTGGTGCCGGCGCGTGCGGGGCTTGTCGTTGCAGAATATGCGCCCAACGCGGTGAAGAAGGCGGTGATCGGCGTCGGCCATGGCGACAAGAAGCAGATCCACATGATGGTGAAGGTGCTGTTGCCGAAAGCCGTCTTCGATACCGAACATGCCGCTGATGCGCTCGCCATCGCCATCTGCCACGCGCATCACCGGCAGAGCGTGGCCTACAGGATGGCGCTGGCCGGCTAGCTATGTTCTTGACTTGTTCACGCTGCAGGGATAAGTAATACCGCAGAGGTATTACCATGCGCGTGACCACCAAGGGGCAAGTCACAATCCCCAAGCCGATAAGGGACCGTCTGGGCATCGCCCCGGGCTCCGAGGTGGAGTTCGTGGCCACCGACGAGGGTGTTCGGCTGGTTGCCGTCAACGAGAACCTCTCCCAGGAAGAGAAATTGCGCAGGTTCAGCGATGTCCTCGACCAGATGGAGGGGACGTTGGATCTGGGAGGCATGACCACCGATCAGTACATGGAGTGGTTGAGGGGGCCGCGTGAAGATCTCGACGTTGATTGACACAAATGTCCTGATCGATGTTTGGGGTCCAGCCGGACCGATGAAAGGATGGTCGGCATCGGCAATCGCCTCCTGCCGCCGCGACGGCGCGTTGGTGGTCAACACGATCGTCTGGTCCGAGTTGGCGCCGCTGATTGCGACGGAAACGGCGCTTCGAAAAGCAGTCGACATGCTTGGGATGGATCGCGAACTTGTATCTTGGGACGCGGCGTTCCTTGCCGGCGTTACGCATTCCCGCTATCGCCGGGCCGGTGGCGTCAGGGAAAGAACCTTGCCCGATTTCTTTATCGGCGCTCACGCGACCGTCGCTGGACATCGTCTTTTGACCCGCGACGCTGCTCGCTACCGCAGCTATTTTCCCGACCTCGACATCATCTCTCCTGAGACGCACCCATGAGAGCCCATCTTCCATGAAAGGTCTGGCATGATCGGCAAGCTCAAGGGCACGCTGGACGAGGTCGACGAGGACCATTGCCTCGTGGACATCCATGGCGTCGGCTACGTCGCCTATTGCTCGGCGCGCACGCTGGCGGCGCTGCCTTCGCCCGGCGAAGCGGTGGTGCTGTTCATCGAGACCTATGTGCGCGAGGACATGCTGCGCCTCTACGGCTTCCAGTCGGTGCTGGAACGCGAGTGGTTCCGGCTGCTGATGAACAATGTTCCGGGCGTCGGCGCCAAGGTGGCGCTGGCCATCCTGT
>NZ_RZQI01000232.1:0-7487 GCF_003998335.1 Mesorhizobium sp. M7A.F.Ca.CA.002.05.1.1
GGCGCAGACAATGATGGTGACGCCGGCCAAGGCATCATCATGGCCGGACGAAATATCCGCTGTGCCAGCCGAAAAACTGCTGTCGTGGTCCAAAGATCGGGCTCCTTGCCCGGAAACCCGCCGGGCGATCGGATTCTAAAGTCGCAGACGGCAGGTCTCCTGGCTCGCGGGTCATCGCCTTGGGTAGCCGCCTTCCCGGGAACTCCCAGTGGCTTTCGGCCTTGGCTCTTCGCTTACAGTTGCGGGGACAGCCGCGGATTTGGGATTTTGCCCCGCACCGCATTCCCTCTTAGCTCTTGCCGTTGCGGGCAAGAGACCATCTGAACCGGATTTAGGCTTTTGCGAGCGGCGGTGTCAACGCGAGCTTACGACATGGCGATGTCGGCCAGCGCCGGACCCAAATCGCCGGCCGGGGTCACTTCCATGCGTTCGAGCCCGAGCCAGCCCTGCATCTGCTTCAATTCCTCGAACAGTTCTGCAGCGGTTTCAGGTGACGCCTTGGGCTCGGCGTAGGCCGCATGGACCCGCAGCACGCTGGCCGGACGATCTGCCTTGAGGTCGACGCGTGCCACGATCCTGTCGCCGAGCAGGAACGGCAGGACATAGTAGCCGTATTGCCGCTTGTCGGCCGGCGTGTAGATCTCGATGCGGTAGTGGAAGTCGAACAGCCGCTCTGTGCGCGAGCGTTCGAAGACGACAGGATCGAACGGCGCCAGCAGGGCGCGGGCCTCGACTTTGCGCGGCAGGCGGGCATCCCGGTGAAGATAGGCCGGCTTGTCCCAGCCTTCGACGCGCATCGGCAGCAATTCGCCGGTTTCAACCAGTTCCTCCAACCGGCCTTTCATATCGGCCGGCGACAGGCGGAAATAATCGCGCAAATCGCCTGAAGTCGCCACGCCGTGGGCGCGGGCGGAAATGCGCAGCAATTCGCGGTGCGCGTCCTCAGGCGTGGGCACTGGGAGGTCGAGGACCGCCTGCGGCAGCACGCGCTCGGGCAGATCATAGAAGCGCTCGAACCCGCGACGGTGCGCCGTGGTGATGCGTCCGGCCCAGAACAGCCATTCGAAGGCATGCTTGGCGTGGCTCCAGCCCCACCAGCCGCCCGAGCCTTTCTGGCCTTCGAGCGCGGAAGCGGCAATCGGGCCGCGCTCGGCGACCTGGCGGTAAATCTCTTCGATATAGGCGGCGTGCTCGCGGCCCCATTTGGCGAGGCCCAGATACATTTCGTCGCCGCGCTCGGCGCGCTGCATGCGCCAGCGCATCAGCGGGTAGGTCTCGACCGGCAGGAAGGACGCCTCGTGCGCCCAGTATTCGAAAACCGTGCGCTTACGCGTCACGGCCGCGTTGTCGAGCAGCGAGAACGGGTAGGGACCAAGGCGCGAATAGAGCGGCATATAATGAGCGCGCACCACCGCGCTGACGGAATCGATCTGCAGCAGGCCGGTGCGGGAGAGGGTGCGGGCAAAATGCCGGCGGTCGGGCGTGCCGGTCGGGCGGGGATCGAGAAACCCCTGGGCGGCAAGCGCGATGCGACGGGCCGTGGGGAGCGAGATCTTTTCCTTCATGCAGGCATCACTTTGAAGTGTTTGACCGAGGGTCGAATGGCTGATTCCAACCCATGCTAGCAGGGTTTTGGCTGCATCCATGTCAGGAGAGAAAAGTGGAGTAAAAAGCGAAGGAAATCAAACAGGAGCGGATCGGACCAGTTTGCCGCGATATGCCGTCCAGGTCGGTGTTTTGAACAAGGTTTGACTTGCTTCGCTGGAAGTGCTGCGCTAACCCTCGCCGCGTTGCAGCATAGGCCCTTAAAACGGTTCAGCGGTTAAACTGTCACGCTTCCGCATTAGGGTCCGGTGCTGTAATCAAAGTGGATTGCGCCAACGGAAAGCCGAGCATGAACGCACTCTTGAGCTCATACCTGCCCATCGTCCTGTTCATAGGCGTGGCGCTGGTTGTCGGCCTGGCGCTGCTGGCCGCGCCCTTCCTGGTGGCCTACCGCAATCCCGATCCCGAAAAGCTTTCCGCCTACGAGTGCGGTTTCAACTCGTTCGACGACGCCCGCATGAAGTTCGACATCCGTTTCTACCTGGTGTCGATCCTGTTCATCATCTTCGACCTGGAAGTGGCCTTCCTGTTTCCGTGGGCGGTGTCGTTTTCGAAGATCGGCATGCTCGGTTTCTGGTCGATGATGGTGTTTTTGGCGGTGCTGACCATCGGCTTTGCCTATGAATGGAAAAAAGGAGCGCTGGAATGGGATTGAACGACAGTTCAGGCACCCTCGTCGCGCCGAAGCCCAAGGGTATTATCGATCCCAACACCGGCAGGCCGGTGGGGGAGGACGATCCCTTCTTCCTCGAGATCAACAACGAGTTGGCCGACAAGGGCTTTTTGGTCACTTCGACCGAGGCGCTCATCACCTGGGCGCGCAGCGGGTCGCTGATGTTCATGACCTTCGGCCTCGCCTGTTGCGCGGTCGAAATGATCCACACCTCGATGCCGCGCTATGATTCGGAGCGGTTCGGTGTCGCGCCGCGCGCGTCCCCGCGCCAGTCCGACATCATGATCGTCGCCGGCACGCTGACCAACAAGATGGCGCCGGCGCTGCGCAAGGTCTACGACCAGATGCCGGAACCGCGCTACGTCATCTCGATGGGCTCCTGCGCCAATGGCGGCGGCTACTACCACTACTCCTATTCGGTGGTGCGCGGCTGCGACCGCATCGTGCCCGTCGATATCTATGTGCCCGGCTGCCCGCCGAGCGCCGAAGCGCTGCTCTACGGCATTCTTCTCTTGCAGAAGAAGATCCGCCGCACCGGCACGATCGAACGGTAAATCCATGACCGCATCCCTGAGCGAACTGTCGAACTATCTCGGCGAGAAGCTGATCGGCCGCGTGAACGAGGCTGATATCGCCTATGGCGAACTCACCATCCATGTCGAGCCGCGCGATCTGGTCGAGGTGATGACCTTCCTGCGCGACGATGCGCGCTGCCAGTTCATCTCGATCATCGACGTCTGCGGCGCCGACTATCCGTCGCGGGCCAAGCGTTTCGACGTCGTCTATCATCTGTTGTCGCCGAAGCAGAATGTGCGCATCCGCGTCAAGGTGCAGGCCGACGAGGAAACCATGGTGCCGTCGATCACCGGCGTGTTCCCCGGCGCCGACTGGTTCGAGCGCGAGACCTATGATCTCTACGGCGTGCTGTTCTCGGGCCATCCCGATCTGCGCCGCCTGTTGACAGACTATGGTTTCGAAGGCCATCCGCTGCGCAAGGATTTCCCGCTGACCGGCTTCGTCGAGGTGCGCTACGACGATGAGGCCAAGCGCGTTATCTATGAGCCGGTCGAGCTCAAGCAGGAATTCCGCAATTTCGATTTTTTGTCCCCGTGGGAAGGTACGGATTACGTCCTGCCGGGTGACGAGAAGGCAAAGCAGTAAATGGCTGAAACCTCCGTCCGCAACTTCAACATCAATTTCGGCCCGCAACACCCTGCGGCGCACGGCGTTTTGCGCCTTGTGCTGGAGCTGGACGGCGAAGTCGTCGATCGCGTCGATCCGCATATCGGGCTCTTGCATCGCGGCACCGAAAAGCTGATCGAGGCCAAAACCTACCTGCAGGCGATTCCCTATCTCGACCGGCTCGACTATTGCGCGCCGATGAACCAGGAGCACGCCTTCGCGCTCGCCGCCGAGCGCCTGCTCGGCATCGAAGTGCCGAAGCGCGGCCAGCTGATCCGCGTTCTCTACTGCGAAATCGGCCGCATCATGTCGCACATCCTCAATGTGACGACGCAGGCGATGGACGTCGGCGCGCTGACGCCGCCGCTATGGGGCTTCGTCGAGCGCGAAAAGCTGATGGTGTTCTATGAGCGCGCCTCCGGTTCGCGCATGCATGCCGCCTATTTCCGTCCCGGCGGCGTCCACCAGGACCTGCCGCAGAAACTGGTCGAGGACATCGGCAAGTGGATCGACCCGTTCCTGAAGTCGATCGACGACCTCGATCAGCTGCTGACCGGCAACCGCATCTTCAAGCAGCGCAATGTCGACATCGGCATCGTCTCGCTGGCCGATGCCTGGGCCTGGGGTTTTTCGGGCGTGATGGTGCGCGGTTCGGGTGCTGCCTGGGACCTGCGCAAGTCGCAACCCTATGAATGCTATTCGGAAATGGATTTCGACATTCCGATCGGCAAGAACGGCGACTGCTTCGACCGGTACCTCGTGCGCATGGAAGAAATGCGCCAGTCTGCGAAGATCATGCGCCAGTGCGTCGATCTCCTGCTCGGCAAGGAAAGCACCGGGCCGGTGTCGAACCTCGACGGCAAGGTGGTGCCGCCCAAGCGCCAGGCGATGAAGCGCTCGATGGAAGCGCTGATCCATCACTTCAAGCTCTACACCGAGGGTTATCGCGTGCCGGCCGGCGAGGTTTACGCCGCGGTCGAGGCGCCGAAGGGCGAATTCGGCGTCTATCTCGTTTCCGACGGCTCCAACAAGCCCTACCGCTGCAAGCTGCGCGCGCCGGGTTTCGCGCATCTGCAGGCGATGGATTTCCTCTGCCGCGGCCACATGCTGGCCGACGTCACCGCCGTTCTCGGCTCCCTCGACATCGTGTTTGGTGAGGTCGATCGCTAAATGTCAGTCCGCCGTCTCGCAGAAGCCAGCGTCCAGCCAGCATCCTTCGCCTTCAACCGGGCGAACGCGGCTGCGGCGAAGCAATGGATCAAGAAGTACCCGAAGGGCCGTGAGCAGTCGGCCATCATTCCCTTGCTGATGATAGCGCAGGAGCAGGAAGGCTGGGTGACGAAGGCGGCCATCGAGACGATTTCCGACATGCTCGGCATGCCGCGTATCCGCGGGCTCGAAGTCGCGACCTTCTACACGCAGTACCAGTTGAATCCGGTCGGCACGCGTGCGCATATCCAGGTCTGCGGCACCACGCCCTGCATGCTGCGCGGTTCGGAAGCGCTGATGGATGTGTGCCGCTCCAAAATCCATCACGACCAGTTCCACGCCAACGACAAGGGCACCTTGTCCTGGGAAGAGGTCGAATGCCTTGGCGCCTGCGTCAACGCGCCGATGGTCATGATCTTCAAGGACACGTTCGAGGATCTGACGCCGGAACGCCTGGCTGAAATCATTGATCTCTATGACGCCGGCAAGGGTGCTTCGGTGGAACCGGGGCCGCAGAACGGCCGCACCGGCTCCGAGCCGGCCTCCGGCCTCACCACGCTGAAGAGCGAAAAGGCGATCCTCAAGTCGACCCGCGAAAGGGAGGCCAGGGAGGCCGCCAAGGCCGCCAGGGCGGCGCCCGACGCGATCATCGCGGCGCCTGTGCCGGGGCCGGCCGCGGCCCCTGTCGCACCGTCCAACACCAGCAAGCCGAAGACCGACGCCCCTGAAACCAGCCCGGCATTGAAGACGCCTTCAAAAACCAAGGTCGCGCCGGCGGTTGAAAAGGCGGCGAGCGTTGCCGCGCCGCTGCATTCGGCCGCCAACGCCAACAAGGCGGACTCCAAGGTCGAGCAGGTTTCCAAGCAGCGCAGCGGTCCGATAACCAAGGCCGAGCCGGCATCCGCCTTCAAGGCGCCGGAGGTCAAGGTGCCGGCGGCCAAGCCGGCCAAACCGTCGCTCGGGGACAAAAACCGTCCGGCCGGAATCGATAAACCGGCACAGGTCGACGACCTCAAGCTGATCTCCGGCGTCGGCCCCAAGATCGAGGGCATCCTGCATACGCTCGGCATTTTCACCTTCGCGCAGGTCGCGTCGTGGAAGAAGGCCGAACGCGAGTGGGTGGATGGCTATCTCTCTTTCCAGGGCCGCATCGATCGCGACGACTGGGTCAAGCAGGCCAAGGCGCTCGCCAAGGGTGGCGTCGCCGAATACATCCGCGTCTTCGGCAAGAAGCCGGTCTGAGGGACGAAAAATGCTTCAGGACAAAGACCGCATCTTCACCAATATTTACGGCCTGTTCGACAAGTCGCTGGCCGGCGCGATGGCGCGCGGCGCCTGGGACAACACGCCCGGCATCGTTGCCAAGGGGCGCGAATGGATCGTCAACGAGATGAAGGCGTCGGGCCTGCGCGGCCGCGGCGGCGCCGGCTTCCCGACCGGTCTCAAATGGTCGTTCATGCCCAAGCAGAGCGATGGCCGGCCGAGCTATCTCGTCATCAACGCCGACGAATCCGAGCCCGGCACCTGCAAGGACCGCGACATTCTGCGCAACGACCCGCACACGCTGGTCGAGGGCGCGCTGCTTGCCGGCTTCGCCATGGGCGCGATTGCCGCCTACATCTATGTGCGCGGCGAGTTCATCCGCGAGCGCGAGGCGCTCCAGCGCGCGATCGAGGAAGCCTATGAGGCCAAGCTGATCGGCAAGAACAACACCTCCGGCTATGATTTCGACATCTACATGCACCACGGCGCCGGCGCCTATATCTGCGGCGAGGAGACTGCACTCCTCGAAAGCCTCGAAGGCAAGAAGGGCCAGCCGCGGCTGAAGCCGCCATTCCCGGCCAATGTCGGCCTCTATGGCTGCCCGACCACGGTCAACAATGTCGAATCGATCGCGGTTGCGCCGACCATCCTGCGCCGAGGAGCGGCCTGGTTCTCGTCCTTCGGCCGGCCCAACAATGTCGGCACCAAGCTGTTTTGCATCTCCGGCCACGTCAACAATCCGTGCACGGTCGAAGAGGCGATGTCGATTCCGTTCCGCGAGCTCATCGAGACGCATTGCGGCGGCATTCGCGGCGGCTGGGACAATCTTTTGGCGGTCATACCGGGCGGCGCCTCGGTGCCGCTGGTGCCGGCCGAGCAGATCATCGACACGCCGATGGATTTCGACGCGCTGCGCGACCTCAAATCCGGCCTTGGAACCGCGGCTGTCATCGTCATGGACAAGTCGACCGATGTCGTGAAGGCGATCGCGCGGCTTTCCTACTTCTACAAGCACGAGAGCTGCGGCCAGTGCACGCCATGCCGCGAAGGCACCGGCTGGATGTGGCGGGTGATGGAACGGCTGGTGCGCGGCGAGGCGCAGAAGCGCGAGATCGATATGCTGCTCGACGTCACCAAGCAGATCGAAGGCCATACGATCTGCGCGCTTGGCGACGCGGCGGCCTGGCCGATCCAGGGCCTGATGCGGCATTTTCGCGGCGAAGTGGAGCGGCGCATCGACGAGTTTTCGCGCAATGCGCACCGGGCCGAGCCTGTGATGGTGGCGGCGGAATAGAAGAAAGTTTACGCGGGCGAAAGTCCGCAGCGAAGGGCGGGGCGAACGAAGAAACGACCAGGAGAACTCTATGGCGCCGTATTCGAACCCGCTGATGCCCAATTTGGACCAGATCGAGAAGATGAACCAGGACTTGACCAGGATGATGCCGAAGGAGATGGCCAGCGCCGTCAACCTTTTCGTGCATCCTGTGGCGGGTGCGGCGGCGATGTCGGCGCTTGGCCTCGGGCTCGCCAATCATGCTTTCGGCGTCTGGCTGGG
>NZ_RZQI01000233.1:0-7478 GCF_003998335.1 Mesorhizobium sp. M7A.F.Ca.CA.002.05.1.1
GCATCAGCACGACATTGTCCTGGTCCTGGCCGAAGCCGGTATAGCCCTTGGGCTCGAGCAGGCCGATGATCTTGCAGGAGGTGCGGTTGACGCGGATGATCTCGCCCTCGGGATCGCCGGCGCCGAAGAACTGCTGGCGCACGGTCTCGCCGATCAGGCACACGCCTGTGCCCGAGCGGGTTTCGGAATCGCTGAACGGGCGGCCCGACACCAGCTTCCAGTCGCGCGCATCGAGATAGGCGCTGTCGGTGCCGGTGACGCCCGAGGTCAGGCTCTCGGTGCCGAAGATGACGCGGACCTGCTTTTGCGAGGCCGGCGAAATCGCGCGGGCACCGCTGAGATGCGCCACAAGTGCCGCAAGGTCCTTTTCCGCGAGCGGACGCACCACCTGGTCGAGCCCGCCCGGTCCGCCGGGACCGGCCGGACGGCCGGAGCGGACCACCAGCAGATTGCTGCCGAGCTTGGAGATGTCGGCCTTGACCTTTGCTGTGGTGCCCGAGCCGATGGTGAGCATGGCGATGACGGCGGCAACGCCGATGACGATGCCGAGCAGCGTCAGGAACGAGCGCAGCACATTGCGGCGGATCGAGCGCAGCGAGAGGCGGACGGTTTCCCAGATCATGGCTGTGCGATCTCCAGCTTCCTGGAATCCGAAGCGACATGGCCGTCGAGGAAGCGGATTGTGCGTTCGGCATATTCGGCGACGTCGGCCTCATGCGTGACCATGGCGATGGTCAGGCCAAGCTCGGTGTTGAGCCGGGTGAGCAGCTCCATGATCTCGTGCGTGCGGGCGGTGTCGAGATTGCCGGTCGGCTCGTCGGCGACGAGGAGTGTCGGACGCGTGACGATGGCGCGCGCGATCGCCACGCGCTGCTGCTGGCCGCCGGACAGCTCGGCCGGCGTGTGGTGCTCGCGGCCGACAAGGCCGACCTCCGCCAGCGCCTGCATGGCAAGGTCTCGGCGCTCGCGCGCGGCAACACCCCGATAGATCAGCGGCAGTTCGACATTTTCGGCTGCCGTGGTGCGGGCCAGCAGATTGTAGCCCTGGAAGACGAAGCCGACATAAAGGTTGCGCAGCATGGCGCGGCGGTTGCGGTCGAGCCGGCCGGCGTCGATGCCCATGAAGGAATAGGTTCCGGCCGTCGGCGTGTCGAGGCAGCCGATGATGTTCATCGCCGTCGACTTGCCGGAGCCGGATGGACCCATGATGGCGACGAATTCGCCACGCCGGATCGCTAGATCGACGCCGGCCAGCGCATGCACCTTGGCCTCGCCCTGGCCGTAGCTCTTCCAGACCTTGTCGAAGGTGATGAGGGTCGCGCCCGCAGCCACGGCATCAGCTCCGCTGCTGCGACGCGGTGATGATTTGTGCGCCTTCATCCAGGCCAGAGATGATCTCGGTCAGTTCGCCGTCGGTGGAGCCGATCTTGACATTGACCGGGTGCGGACGCCCGTTCTCCAGCACGTAGAGTATGCGCGAGCCGTCGGTGGGCACTGTGGCGGCCTGGCGCTGGCGATTGCCGCCGGGGCGCCCCATGCGGCCGGTGAACAGGTCGCTCAGGCTCCAGCCGCGGGCGGCCTGCTGCGCCGGGCGATAGCGGAAGGCGGTGGCGGGTACGGTGAGCACGCCCTTGGCCTGTTTTGTGACGACCGAAACGGTGGCGGTCATGCCGGGCCGCAGCAACAGTTCGTTGTTGTCGACCTCGAGCCGCGCATTGTAGGTGACGACGCCGTCGGTGGTGACCGAGGCATAGGAGATGTCGCGGATCTCGGCATCGAACGGCCGCTCGGGGAACGCATCCACGGTGAAGCGGGCATGCTGGCCTGACTTGACCGCGCCGATGTCGGCCTCGTCGACCGCCGCCACCAGTTCCATGTTCCTGAGATCGGCGGCGATGATGAACAGCACCGGCGCCTGCAGCGAAGAGGCGACCGTCTGGCCGGGATCGACCGAGCGCGTCAGCACGATGCCGTCGATCGGCGCATAGATGGTGCTCTTGGCAAGGTCGGTCTGCTGCGCCTTGAGGTCGGCCTGGGCGATGGCGAGGTTGGCCTGCGCGCTGTCGAGCGCTGCCTTGGAACGGTCGCGCGTGGCGGTTGCTGCTTCAAGCGACTGGTCGGTCGCCATGCCGCGCCTGGTCAGTTCGGCGGCGCGCACCAGCGCCTTCTCGTTTTCGGCCAGCGTAACCGTGGCGTCCTCGACATTGGCGGCGGCGGCCTTGGCCGAAGCTTCGGCGCGCTCGATCTGGACTTCGAGTTTCACCGTATCGAGTGTCGCCAGCACGTCACCCTTCTTGACCTGCTGGTTCTCCTCGGCCGAGACCGAGCGGATGATGCCGGACAGTTCGCTTGAAATGTCGACCTGGGTAAGGGGCTGTAGCGTGCCGGTCGCCGACACCGCGACGGTGAGGTCGGCCTTGGCGGCAGGCACGGTGGTGTAATCGATCCTGGCCGGCGAGCCGGCATACCACTGATAGACGCCAAGCCCGGCAGCGAGCACGATCAACGCCAGCAGCGCATAGAGCCAGCCGCGCCGGCGCGATTTGCGCCGACCCGTTCTGTCGAGCCCAAGCGCCGTCTCGATGGCGGAATCCGATTCCGTCTTTGGCAGATTGACAATCTGGTCCACGCTGGACCCCTATAATGCGTAATATCCCGTCTGTGCACAGATCAGGCTTACTGGTTCAAATATCAAATTAAATTTCGCCCATGTTGGGATTGAGGCAGGAATGAAAACCCGGAATTACTTGCTCTACGATGTGTTTACGACCGAGCGACTGGCCGGCAATCCCTTGGCCGTCGTGCTGGACAGCAAGGGATTGGACACGGCGGCGATGCAGGCCATCGCGCGCGAATTCAATCTGTCGGAATCGGTGTTCGTGCTGCCGCCGGACAATCCCAAGCACAGAAACCGCATTCGCATCTTCACGCCCGACTATGAAATGCCGTTCGCCGGCCATCCGACGGTCGGCGCCGCGATCGCGCTGGCCGAACTGGCTGAGGAGGGCGGCGCCGGCATCTTCGTGCTGGAGGAAAACATCGGCCCGGTGCGGTGCGCCGTCAGCAAGCATGACGGCAACACTTTTGCCGAGTTCGACCTGGCGAAGCTGCCGGAGCCGCTGAAGCTCGAAGCCGATCCGGAGGCGATCGGTGCGGCGCTTGGGCTGACGCCGCACGAGATCGGCTTCGAGAATCACCGCGTCGCGTTCTGGTCGGCCGGCGTGCCCTACGTCACCATTCCAGTTGCCAATCTCGAGGCGGCGGGCCGCATCCGGCTGGACAACCAGGCCTGGTCGGAACTGGCGCCGCGCAAGAGCGAGTGGGCCTTCGCCAGCCCCTATGTCTACTGCCGCGAGACGGTGAACCACGAAAGCGCCTTCCATGTGCGCATGATCGTGCCCGGCACGCCTTCCTACGAGGATCCGGCGACCGGCTCGGCGGCTGCGGCCTTTGCCGGCGCCATCATGCATTTCGACGCGCCGACCGACGGCATTTCGCAGCTGTGGATCGAGCAGGGGCTGGAGATGGGCCGGCCTTCGCGCATCCGCCTCGAACTGACCGTGCAAGGCGGAAAACTGGCCTCGGCGCGTATTGGCGGCAACGCGATCAAGGTGGCGGAGGGCAAGCTGTTCATCTGATCGAACGCATGCTCGGTCGATTTGTCGGGAAATGATTCCGGCAGGGCTGGACAGGACCGGTGGTGGCGGCTATATGCCCGCCAACGCCGGTTTTTGCCGGCCGAGTGGGTGCGTAGCTCAGTTGGTAGAGCAGCTGACTCTTAATCAGCGGGTCCACAGTTCAATCCTGTGCGCACCCACCAAATTCCTAGAAGAGTTGGTGGAAAGACCCTCAAAGCGAGACGCGTTTGGTGCGTCTCGGGCAGGCTGTCTGACCGTGATTCTTTAACCGCGCTATCCGGATCTCGTGGCGATTCAGCCGCGTTGAAAAATGCGGCTCAGAAACCGGCCGAGTCGAAAAGCAATGCTCTTTTCCCCGACTGCAGCTTCGTTGGCGCCAATTCCGTCTTTTCCCCCGGAGAAATCGCTGATGAGCCACCAGAAGAAGACCAGGAAGACAACGAAAATGCCGGTATCGATCGGGCCATGACTTGAATAGCTGCTGTGACGGAGCACAACAGCAACCGCCACGGCGATAGACACTGCAGCTGCGACGGGATGAAGTTTTTTCATAGGCAGAATCTATTTGAGAATCGCCGTTGCCGGAAGATGCTTCTTTTGTCGTGACGATGACGGCCGATACGGGGAATGGATAACTACTTCTCCGAAACGCCAGCCTCGGCAAAACTCGCCATGCGGGCATGGCACTCCAGCGCCGAGCGGACGATGTTGACGGCGAGGCAGGCGCCGGAGCCTTCGCCGAGCCGCATGCCGAGATCGAGCAGCGGCGGCAGGCCGAGGGCTTCGAGCAGGCCGCGATGGCCCGATTCGGCCGAAACGTGAGCGGCGATTGTGTGGGCGAGGCCGGTTGGGTGCATCTTTGCCAGTGGGGCTGCGGCGGCGGTGCAGACGAAGCCGTCGAGCAGCACGGGGATGCCCAGATGGCGGGCGGCCAGCGTGGCGCCGAAGATGGCGGCGAGTTCGCGGCCGCCAAGCGCGGCAGCGAGAGCGAGCGGGTCAGCAAGGGCGGCGGCGTGACGCTTCAGCCCGGCTTCGATGGCGACCACCTTGCGCTTGAGGCCGGCGTCGTCGACGCCGGTGCCGCGTCCGGTCCATTTTTCAGCACCACCGCCGAACAGGGCAGCCGAAATGGCGGCGGCCGGCGTGGTGTTGCCGATGCCCATTTCGCCGAAGCAGATCAGGTCGAGGTCGTTTGTCACGGCGTCATACCCGGCGGAGACAGCCGCGAGAAATGCCTTGTCGTCCATCGCCGGCACTTGGGTGAAGTCGCCAGTCGGATGGTCGAGATCGAGTGGGATGACATCGAGTTCGGCGCCGGCCATGCGGGCAAGCTGGTTGATGGCGGCGCCGCCGCCGGCGAAATTCGCCACCATCTGCACGGTGACTTCCGAGGGATAGGCCGACACGCCTTGCGCGGTGACGCCATGGTTGCCGGCGAATACGAAAACCTTGACGCGGTCGAGTTTCGGCATGTCGCGGCCCTGCCAGCGCGCCAGCCAGGCGGCGATGGTCTCCAGCCGGCCGAGGCTGCCTTGCGGCTTGGTCAGCGTGTCCTGGCGGCGGGCGACCGCATTGGCCGCGGCATCGCTGCCGGCCGGTAGGTCGAGGCAGGCGGCGCGCAATTCACTAAGGGATTTGAAGGGCATGGGGGCAAAGTCTCCGAAAAGGAATCAGGCCAAGAGAATCAGGCCAGGGGATCAGGAAAGCGCTACGGAAGCGACGAGCAGCACCGCGATCTCGCTTGCCTGCTGCAAGGCGCCGATCGTGTCGCCGGTCTGGCCATCGATCTGGTTGAGGCAAAGGGCGCGGAACGCGGCAAACAGCAGGCCAAGCAGGATCAGCGCGAAGATGGCTCCGCCGAGCCCGAGCAGGAGCAGCGGGATCGCGCCGAGCACGGCGCCGGCGATGGCGGTTTCCTGCGAGACGGTGCCGGCATCGGCCGAGAGGCCATCGACTCGCGCTGGAGGCAAGAGATGCATGAAGGCGCCAAGCAGGCCGCGCGAGGCCGCGTGTGCGGCTATGAGGGCGAAGAGGGCCTGAGTGGGATCGACGAACTCCGACAGCGCGCTCCAGCGGATCAGCAGCGACAGGCCCAGCGCCATGGCACCATAGGCGCCGATGCGGCTGTCGCGCATGATCTCGAGTTTGCGGCCGCGTGATTTGCCGCCGCCAAAGCCGTCGGCGACGTCGGACAGCCCGTCCTCATGCAGGCAGCCGGTGGTGAGCACGGTTGCCACGAGAGCAAGGGCCGCCGCTGGCCCCATGGCCAGGCCAAACCGTTCGGCCGTGGCAAAGACGATGGCGCCGATCAGGCCGACGACAAGTCCGGCGATGGGGGCTGCCCAGATTGCGGCGGCAAGGCTGCGGCCGCGAAAATCGAAGACGGGCAGCGGCAGACGGGTGAAGAAGACCAGGCAAAGCGCGGTGTCGTCGACGACCTGCCGTGGGGAAAGAGCCAGGTTCCTGAACTTCATGCTCTAGCCCCTCGCAATGGCATGGAAGAAGGTGCCGCTGGCATGGCCGCGCCGGTAGCCCGAGGCGCCTATCGGATTGCCCTGGCCATCGGCAAGGTCGGCGAGCGGTTCGTCATTGCCGGTGGCCGTCATCTGCGCATAGTGGAATTCGTGGCCGCGAATCAGCGCCCCAGCCGAGCCCAGCGGGCAATCGGCGCGCAGCCGCGCCTCGCGATAGCCGAGGTTCATCTTGCGTTTGGCGAAGCTGGTGGAATGGCCGAGCAGGCCGAGCATCGCATGCGTTTCGCCCGACGCGTCCTCCAGCGCTTCGCCCAGCACCATGAAGCCACCGCACTCGCCGTGGATGGGCTTCGTCGTGGCGAAACGGGTCATCCCGGCGCGGAAAGTCGCGGCGGCGGCGAGCTTGCCGGCGTGAAGCTCGGGATAGCCGCCCGGCAGCCAGCAGACATCGCAAGCCTCGTCGGGCGCTTCGTCGGCGAGCGGCGAGAACGGGACGATTTCGGCGCCGGCCTTGCGCCAGTAGGCGGCGACATGCGGATAGAGGAAGGTGAAGGCGGCATCCTCGGCCAGTGCGATCCGCTGGCCGGGCGGCGCCAGTGCGTCGGTGAAGCCGCCAGACGCCGGGGTGAAGGGTGTCGCCAGGGCCATGATCGCATCGAGGTCGAGCGATTTCTCCGCCATGTCGGCCAGCCGGTCGAGATGCGCCATCAGGTCGTCATATTCGCCGGCCTGGACGAGGCCGAGATGGCGTTCGGGCAGGTTCAGCGTGGGATCGCGCAGGATGGCGCCGACGACTGGCAGGCCGATCGCCTCGATGGCGTCGCCCGACAGCCGGCGGTGCCGCTCGCTGCCCAACCGGTTGAGCACTACACCGGCCATGCGTACATCCGGATCGTAGGTGGCAAAGCCCTTGGCGACGGCGGCCGCGGTGGTCGACTGGCCGGAGACGTCGAGCACCAGCAGCACCGGCAGGCCGTAGAGCCGAGCCAAGTCTGCGGCTGACCCGGTGCGCCCCGGCGAGGCCGGAATGCCGTCGAACAGGCCCATGGCGCTTTCGAGGATGACGAAATCGGTGTCGTCGGCGGCTTGCGCGGCGAGTGCGTTGAGCAGCGATGGCGGCATCGCCCAGCTGTCCAGATTGACGCCCGACAGTCCCGTGGCGGCGGTGTGGAAGCCGGGGTCGATATAGTCGGGGCCGGATTTGGCGCCTCGCACCTTCAGCCCACGCCGGGTGAGCGCGCGTAAAATGCCGATGGTGACGCTGGTCTTGCCGGAGCCGGAGCGCGGCGCGGCTGCGCGCCGATTGCCCGCTGGGCTCGGCTGGGGCGCTGATTCGCGGCCACGAATTCCACTATGCGCAGATGAC
>NZ_RZQI01000234.1:0-7409 GCF_003998335.1 Mesorhizobium sp. M7A.F.Ca.CA.002.05.1.1
AGGGGAGTTTTGCCGTCCCTTGCGATTTCGCCAACGGTCGATGATGCCCAATCCGAAACGCTCGTCAAAGCCATCTTGGCGAAGAGGGATGCTACATCGTGCCGCCCGCCTCATCACCTCGGAGTGGCTCCATGACCCCTCGCGTCGTGTTTCCCAACAAGATCCTTCCCTACCTGCTGGTGGCGCCGCAACTGGCCATCACGCTCGTGTTTTTCTACTGGCCGGCCGGTCAGGCGTTCTACCAATCCATGCTCAGGCAGGATCCGTTCGGACTGAGGACCAAGTTCGTCTGGTTCGCCAATTTCAGGAAAGTGCTTGCCGATCCGGCCTACCTGAACTCGATCAAGGTCACGGTGGTGTTTTCCCTTGCGACCGCCATCGTCGCCATGTGCGTGGCGCTCCTGCTTGCGGTCATGGCAGAGAAGGTGGTGCGCGGCAAAGGTCTCTACCGCACGCTCTTGATCTGGCCCTACGCGGTGGCGCCGGCAATCGCCGGTATGCTGTGGCTGTTCCTCTTCAACCCGTCGATCGGGTCGCTGGCCTACATGCTGAGAAGTTTCGGCATCGCCTGGGATCCACTGCTCAACGGCACCCAGGCCATGATCCTGCTGGTGTCCGCCGCTGCCTGGAAGCAGATCAGCTACAATTTCCTGTTCTTCGTCGCCGGCCTGCAGGCGGTGCCGAAAGCCTTGATCGAGGCGGCGGCCATGGACGGCGCCGGCGAGACCAAGCGATTCTGGACCATCGTCTTCCCGCTGCTTGCGCCGACGACCTTCTTCCTGCTGGTCGTCAACACCGTCTATGCCCTGTTCGACACGTTCGGCATCGTCCATGCCGTCACCGGGGGCGGTCCGGGCAAGACGACTGAAACGCTGGTCTACAAGGTCTACAATGACGGCTTCGTCAATCTGATCCTCGGTGACTCGGCGGCGCAGTCGGTCATCCTGATGGTCATCGTCATCTCGCTCACGGCCATCCAGTTCCGCTATGTGGAACGCAAAGTCCATTACGGCTGAGGGCGAGCGATGATCGGCCAGTCACCGCTCCGCACCGTCATCGCCCACGCCGTGCTGATCCTCGGCATATTGATCGTTGCTTTCCCGATCTACTACACGTTCGTTGCCTCGACGCAGACGCTGCAAACGATCCTCAGGCCGCCATTGCCGCTCCTGCCCGGCGATCAGTTCTGGAACAATTACACCGAAGCGCTGTTCGGCGGTGTCGGCCGTATCGGCGGCGTCAGCGTCGGCAGGCTGCTGCTCAACACGACGATCATGGCGCTCGGCATCGCGGTGGGAAAGATCTTCATCTCGATCCTGTCGGCCTACGCGATCGTATTTTTCCGCTTTCCGCTGCGCATGACCTTCTTCTGGCTGATCTTCATCACCTTGATGCTTCCCGTCGAGGTGCGCATCCTGCCGACCTACAAGGTGATGGTCGATCTCGGCATGATCGACACCTATGCCGGCCTGATCATCCCGCTGATCGCCTCCGCCACCGCCACATTGCTGTTTCGACAGTTTTTCATGACCATTCCAGGTGAGCTGGTGGAGGCGGCGCGTGTTGACGGTGCGGGGCCGTGGCGCTTCTTCTTCGATATCCTGTTGCCGCTGTCGCGGACGAATATCGCGGCGCTGTTCGTCATCCTCTTCATTTATGGCTGGACGCAGTATCTGTGGCCGTTGCTCGTCACCAACAGCAGCAACATGAACACGATCGTCATCGCGCTCAGAAAGATGGTCTCCTTCGCCGATGCCGATACGCAATGGCACCTGGTCATGGTTACAGCGATGCTGGCCATCGTGCCGCCGATCCTGGTCGTGGTGCTGATGCAACGCTGGTTCGTTCGCGGCCTGGTCGATTCCGAAAAGTGAGAAGCTGATGGCGACCGTCGATCTGAAGGATGTGAAGAAGGTCTATCCCAGCGGTTTCGAGGCCGTGAAGGGCGTTTCAATCGCAGTTCCCGACAGGCAGCTTTGCGTGCTGGTCGGCCCATCGGGTTGCGGCAAGTCCACGCTGCTCAGGATGATCGCCGGGCTCGAAACCATCTCCTCGGGAACAGTTGCGATCGACGGCAAGATCGTAAACTCAATCGGTCCGACCGAGCGGGACATCGCCATGGTGTTCCAGAACTACGCGCTGTATCCGCATATGAAAGTCTACGACAACATGGCCTATGGGCTGCGCAACCGCGGCACGCCGAAAGATGAGATCGACAGCCGGGTCCGCGCGACGGCGAAAATACTCGAACTTTCGGCGCTGCTCGACCGCCGTCCGCGCGAGCTTTCCGGCGGCCAGCGCCAGCGTGTCGCCATGGGTCGTGCCATTGTGCGCAACCCGAGGGTTTTCCTGTTCGACGAGCCGCTCTCCAATCTCGATGCCAAATTGCGTGGCCAGATGCGCGTCGAGATAAAGAACCTGCAACGCTCGCTTGGCGTCACGTCGGTCTATGTCACGCATGACCAGCTCGAGGCGATGACGTTGGCCGACATCCTCGTCGTCATGAACGGCGGACTGGTCGAGCAAATGGGGGCGCCGCTCGACATCTATGAAAGGCCGGCCTCGACCTTCGTCGCTTCCTTCATTGGCGCGCCGCCGATGAATCTCCTGGCACTGACCGAAAGCGCCTCGGGCGCGGTGCTCGCAGACGGCACGGCGATCGCTTTCGCACCTCGGGAGGCAAGAGCTGCGACCCTCGGTTTTCGGCCCGAGGATGCCGACGTCACCTTCAATGCGGAGGCGCCGCCCGGCGCCCTCGTCCTGCCGGCGCTGGTCGAGGCAGTCGAACCGGTAGGCGCCGAAAGTTTCCTTCACTGTGCGGCAGGCGGCAACCGTATCGTCGTGCGTGTCGCGGGTCGCGCCACCGCCACGGTTGGCAACCAATTGCGCGTGGTTGCCAAGGCAGAAAAGCTGCACTGGTTCGATCAGGCAGGAAAGCGCGTCGGCTAATCCAAAAGATGCCCAGAGCGTTTCACCGTTTCACGGAAACGGCGAGCTGCTCTAACTCTTTGTTTTGACGCAATTCCAGACGGAAAACCGCTTCACAGTTTCCTAGAATTGCTCCAGCATACGGTGTTCAGGCGAAGACATGCGCCTTTCCCGATACGGTCAGCCGGACGATCTCGCCGACCGCCGGCGCGTCCATGCCCGGTTTGCGCAGGACCAGCGGCGTGTTGCCGATCGCGGCCGCATCGGGCGGATCGGCATTGTTCAAGAGCCGCACCGCGACCGTGCACATCGAGCCGGCGAATTCGGATTCCGTCACTTCGCCGAACAGCATGTCCGAGGTGCCGGACATGCCCTCGCGCGACGTTCTCTTCAGCGCGATCTGCTCCGGGCGAAGCATGATACGGGCGATATCGCGGCTGTCATTGGTGTCGACCGCGATGCGGCCGAGGGGCGAGTTGGCGAATCCATCCGATATCTTGGCCGGCAGGATGATGGCGTCGCCAAGGAATTCGGCGATCATCCTGTCCTTCGGCTTGAGATAGAGCTCGCGCGGCGTCCCGATCTGCGAGAACTTGCCGTCGCGCATCACCGCGACCTGGCTGGCGAAGGACAGCGCCTCGGCCTGGTCGTGCGTCACCAGGATGGTAGTGATGCCGGCAGCTTCCAGAAGCTCGGCCACCGCCTTGCGCATCGAGGCGCGCAGGCCGGTATCGAGTGCCGAGAACGGCTCGTCGAGCAGCATCAGCCGGGGCTTCATCGCCATGGCGCGAGCCAGCGCCACGCGCTGCTGCTGGCCGCCGGAGAGCTCGTGCGGGCGGCGCTTGAGGATCGCCTTGTCCAGCCCGACGATATAGGCGAGCTCGACGATGCGCTCGGTGCGCTTGTCCTCGCCGCGACCCATGCCGAAACCGATATTGTCGCCAATGGTCAGATGCGGAAACAGGGCACCATCCTGCGCCACCACGCCGATGCCTCGCCGATATGCCGGCACCGCAGCGCCGCCATTGGCCAATATCGTACCGTCGAGCGTGATGTGCCCCTGGTCCGGCGCCTCGAAGCCGGCAATCAGCCGCAGCAGGGTCGTCTTGCCGCAGCCGGAAGGACCGACAATCGCCGTGCGGCTGCCGCTGGCGACGTTCAGGTCGACGCCGGCAAGGGCGGCCACCGGGCCGTACTGCTTGTGCAAGCCACCGATTTCGAGAAAGCTCATCGTCCGGCCATCCGTTTCGACTGGACATAGAGCAGCCAGGTCAAGGGCAGCGACATCGCCACCATGATGAAGGCGTAAGGTGCCGCGGAGGCATAATCAATCTCGCCGCTGTAGGACCAGAACGCCATCGCCAGCGTGCGGGTGCCGTTCGGCGCCAGCATCTGGGTGGCGGTCAGTTCGTTCATGATGCCGAGCGCCACCAGCGCCATGCCGGCCGCGGCACCCGGCGCCGACAGGCGGATCGTCGTCGACCACAGCGCCTGCAGCGGCGGGCGGCCGAGGCTGGAAGCGGCGCGTTCGAGCTCGACCGGTGCCTGCGCGATCGACGCCCGCAGGCTGACCAGCGCGCGTGGCAGGAACATCAGCGCATAGGCCACCAGGATGGTGAACAGGGTCTGATAGAGCGGCAGCGCGATGCGCACCGTGATGGTGACCAGCGCCAGTGCAATGACAACCCCCGGCAACGAGCCGACAATGTAGTTGCAGCCCTCCAGCAGGCGCTGCAATGGCCCCGGGGCGCGGATCGAGATCCAGGCCATCGGCATGGCGGCGACGGTGGCGAGCAAGGCGCCGGCGAGCGCCAGGAACAGCGTCTGGCCAAGCGCCAGGCCGATCTCGTCCAGGCGCCAGACAGCGGCGCCGCCGGCGACAAGCCAGCCGCCGATGGTGACGAACGGCACGCCGAGCGCCAAAAGCGTGGTGACGACAAGCAAGAGCAGGCTCGGAATGGTGGCGCGCCCGAGGCTTGCGCGTTGCTGATGGCGCGCCGCACCCGAGCCGACGCGGGCATAGCGCTCCTCGCCGCGCACCAGCACTTCGAGGCCGAGCAGCACGAAGCAGCAGCTGACCAGCACGCCGGCCAGCATGTTGGCGGCCGGTCCATTGAAGGTCGACTGGAACTGGTCGACGATCGCCGTGGTGAAGGTGTCGAAGCGGATGAAGACATAGAGGCCGTACTCGGCCAGCAGATGCAGGCCGACCAGCAGCGAGCCGCCGCAGATGGCGAGCCGCAATTGCGGCAGCACGACCCGCCAGAACACGCGTCGGGGTCCAAGGCCGAGTGCGGCGGCGGCGTCCTCGAGGGCGGGATCGAGACGGCGCAATGCCGCCGACACCGGCAGATACAGGAACGGGAAATAGGCGATAACGGAAACCAGCACGCCGGCCCACAGGCCGTGCAGTCCCGGCACCATGGTGATCCAGGCGTAGCTGTGGACGAAGGCGGGGATGGCGAGCGGCGCCACGCACAGCCAGGACCAGATCCGGTCGCCCGGCAGGTCGCTGCGCTCGGTCAGCCAGGCCAGCGCAACCGACAGCACGATGGTGATCGGCACCGAGAGCGCGACCAGCAGGACAGTGTTGACCAGAAGCTCGCCGACACGCGGCCGGAAGACCAGCGCCGCGACGGTTTCCCAGCCGGTCTGCACCGCGATCCAGATGATGAAGGCGAGCGGCACCAGCGCCAGCAGCGCAACGAAGATGGCGGCGAGGACCAGCCAAAGCGGTGCGCGTCGCCGGGCCCTTCGGCCTGTGCCCGAAGGCAGGCCCGAACGCGCGAGATCGACCGCGGACTGCATCAGGTCAGACGCCGTGCCGTTGCCGTCCAGCGGCAGCAATTGAAGGACCGCGATCGCGGTCGGGAACACAGCGTGTCGTCATCGACGAATGCCATCTCGAAAAACAAAATCACTCCCGCGGAAGGCGAATTCCCGCGGGAGCGTGGTCGGGTGTCCTTTTAGGACGAATGGCAACTAAAGCAAGCCGGCTGCCGTCATCAGGTCGGTGACCTTCTTGGAGTTCAGCGTCGTGGCATCGACCTTCGGCGCCTGCAGATCGGCGAGCGGCACAAGCTTCGGGTTGGAGTCCGCACCCTTGCCGACCGCGTACTCGAAGGAATCGCCTGTTTTCAGCACGTCCTGACCGCCCTTGCCGGTCAGCCATTTCAGGAACGCCTGGGCTTCCTTGGGATGCTTGCTGGAGGCCAGCACGCCGCCGCCGGAGATCGAGACGAAGGCGCCCGGATCCTGGTTCTTGAAATAGTGCAGCTCGACATTCTTGCTGTTTTCGCCGGTCTTGGCCTGATCGCCGAAGTAGTAATAGTGATAGATGACGCCGCCTTCGATCTCGCCGGCATTGACCGCCTTCATCACCGTGCTGTTGCCCTTGTAGGCGGTGAAATTGGTTTTCATCGCCTTCAGCCAGTCGGCGGTAGCGGCTTCGCCCTTGAGCTGGAGCAGGGCGCTGACGATGGCCTGGAAATCGGCGCCCGACGGGGAGGCGGCCCAACGGCCCTTCCAGCTCGGATCGGCGAGGTCAAGCATCGACTTGGGCAGCTGGTCGGCGGTCAGCTTGGTTTTGTTATAGGCAAAGACCGTGCTGCGCGCGGCGACGCCGACCCATTTGCCGCTGGCCGGTTGATAATCCTGCGGAACCTGTGCCAACGTGTCGGCATCGACCGGCGCGAACAGGCCGGCGCTCTCGACCAGCGCCATGGCCGGTGAGTTTTCCGTCAGGAACACGTCTGCGGGTGAAGCAGTGCCCTCGGCGACGATCTGATTGGAGAAGTCGCTGTCGCCGCCATTGCGCACCGTGACCTTGATGCCCGTTTCCTTGGTGAAGCCTTCGGCCCACGCCTTGGTCAGGCTTTCGTGCTGGGCGTTATAGACAATGATGCCGGCATCCTCGGCCATCGATGGGCTGGCGATCAGCATGATTGCCAGCGCCGTGGCGCCGGCGAGGGTGGAAAGAGCATATTTCATGACATTGTCCTAAAGTTCGGGTTGGCACCGGCTCACCTACCGATACCTGACAGGCTTAGTCAACATTGGTGATCTGCTTCAATCGGTCGCTGAAGCACAAACGCTTGATATCGGGCTCACAATTCCAAGTGATGAAGGGACCCGAATGGCGTGCCGAATTCAAACCGATGGTTGATCCGCGGGCCGGATGAATGGGGCGGCTTGCAGACCGTGGAAAAGCACCGAATGCCGCCTGACGACCCTGGGAAGGTCCAAGCACCAGCCTTTGGCCTGCGTGAACAAGGCCTCCAGCAGTACAGCTATTTCTAACCGGGCGACGTGTTGACCCAGACAGGCATGCAGTCCGGTGCCAAAGGCAAGGGCCGACGAAATGCCGGAACCCAAATCCAACCGGTCGCCCGCCGGAAAAACAGAAATGTCTCGATTGGCGCTCGCCAGCACGGGTACGACGGCCTGCCCGGCTTTTATGGTTGCGCCACCAAATTGCATAT
>NZ_RZQI01000235.1:0-7403 GCF_003998335.1 Mesorhizobium sp. M7A.F.Ca.CA.002.05.1.1
GTACCCAGCTGTCGCTGGCGGCTGGCGGCCAGGCGACTTCGGAGGCAGCACTGAAGGCGGCTTCCGACGGCTTGCAGGGGCTCCTCGACAAATAGCGGTCCGGCTCGGCCAGGAGATCCGGCGCGGCGGTGTCAGCCGCGCCGGATCTTGTCCAGACCCCGGATCTTGACCAGACCAGGAACGCCACACCCCGACCAAGGCTCGGTTACGATGTTCAACGCGATCAAAAAAGGATTGGCTGCCCGTGGCCGCGAATGGCGGACCGGCTGGGCCTTTGCCTTGCCCGGCCTGCTGCTGCTGGCGATCGTGATGGGCTTTCCGCTGGCCTATGCCTGCATCCTCTCAATCTCCTCGATGACCTTGATCAAGCCGCAGCTTCTGCCGCTTGTCGGGTTCAAGAATTTCGCCTCGATGATCGGCGATGAGCTGTTCTGGAACGCGCTCTGGCTCACCGTGCGCTATTCGGCGGTGACGGTGGTCGGCGAATTCGTGATCGGGCTCGGCATCGCCCTGATGCTCAACCGGACGGTCCGGATGAAGCCGGTCTATTTCGCGGTTCTGACCATTCCCATGGCGATGTCGCCGATCAGCGTCGCCCTGATCTGGCGCATGCTGCTCCAGCCCAATCTCGGCATCGCCAATCATCTGATGGAAACGTTTGGCCTGCCGCGCCTCGACTGGCTAGGCACGCCAGGCATGGCGCTCTGGACGATGGCGGCGATCGACATCTGGCAGCAAATGTCCTTCGTCGTGCTGATCCTCGCCGCGGGGCTCGCCGCTTTGCCGCGAGATCCCTATGAGGCGGCTGAAGTGGATGGCGCACGCGGCTGGCAGCAATTCTTCTACATCACCCTGCCGATGCTTCGGCCGGTCGCGGCGATCACCATCATCATCCAGCTGATCAACGAGTTCCGGACCTACGATCTGCCTTATGTCCTGACCAAGGGCGGGCCGGGCAACGCGACCGAAGTGCTGAGCTTCTTTGCCTATCGCCGTGCCTTTCTCGGCCTTTCGCTCAACGAAGGCGCGGCAGCCGCCTTCGTGCTGCTGCTGATCGTCCTTCTGCTCACCGTGATCTTCTTTGCCGTCCTCGAACGCTCGCAAACGGGAGAGGGCCGGAAGTAGGCTGTTAAGCCTTGAGCAATCTATACAGCCTATCCTGGCTTGCAGATTGTCGAGGGAACATGAAACGCCAGCCGCTTCTGCTTTTCGCCTTTCCGTTTCTCATTCTGGCGGTCCTGGCAGGGGAGCGCATGGCGACCTTGTTGCTGGGCGCCTATCCGGCCAGCCCCACCGCATGGTGGCTATGGCTTGAACTGCGCCCTCTGTCGACGGTACTTTGGCAGCAGGTCGATGTCTGGCTGGGCGGCTCCATGGCTATCGACGCCGTCATTCTTGCCGCCGCAGCGATCGTCTGCTGGGTGGCGTGCCACGCCAAAAGATCGGCATCCTCGTTCCTCGCCAACCATGTCGCCCTGATTTTCGCTGGCCTGATGATCGCCGTCGGCAGCCATTCGGAAACGGCCAGCACGATTGCCGAATTCACCTCGCCCAAGGGTCTTCCGTATTCGCTGGCCGTCGATTTCACCTTGAAGAACAGCCTGGTGCTGCTTTTTGGCATCGTGGCCTGTGCCTACTGCCACATCGCCTTCCTCACTGAGGCGCGGGAGCGGTCCGTCCGGGCCATCCGCATCCTGGCGCTGCAGCGCGATCTCTAGAGCAATGGCGTCTAGTTGATCCGGCGGTAATAGACCTTGCCGTCGGGCTGCTGGATGCGCTGGTAGTTGGAGCTTGGGGCAGGGGGCGAGGCCGATGCTATTCTCTTCCTGGGTGCGGGTGCTTCGATGACGCCGGGCTCGCTCGCGCTCTCGCCGTCGAGCGCTTCGGGCGCTTGCGCCAGCGTGCTGGTGGCGAATTCGGACGGTTCTTCCGCACCTGGCATGGCCTCGCCGCCGGCGACCGGCATAGTCTGCCCCAGCCGGGCAATGCCGGCATCGATCTCGTTGAAGCTGCCTTGCAACTGGCTGTCCAGTTTCTCGAACCGGCTCTGAAAACCGTTGTTGACCGTGTCGAGCCGGGCCGCGATCCGCTGCTCGAACGCGCCGAGCTGCTCCAGCCGCGCTTCGACGAAGCGCAGGTCGCTCATGCCCCGATAGAGATAGACCGCGGCCGCCATGTTGACCGCGGTGATAAGAAGCGCGCCACCGGCGACGATGACGCCGATCGTCTTTGCCTTGCTGAATTTCTCGGTGGCAACCGGTTCTCGCTGTTCCTGGTTTCCGATATCGATCGCCGGCATGTCCGGTTCGCTGATCATCGTCATTGGACCACCACCTTTGCGCCGACAGCGACGCGTTTGAAAAGATCGATCACATCCGTGTTGGTGAGACGAAAACAGCCCGATGTCCCATCGAAGCCGACACCCGACGGGTCGTTGGTGCCGTGTATGCGGTAGAGCGTGTCGCGCCCGTCCCGCGACAGGTAGAGCGCCCTTGCGCCGAGCGGATTGTAGGGACCGGCGGGCACCATTTTCGGCAGCTCCGGCTGGCGGGCCCGCATTTCCTGCGGCGGGCGCCACTCCGGCCATTCGGTCTTCGCCCCGACCTTGACGATTCCGGTCCAGCCGAACCCGTCGCGCCCGACGCTGATCTGATAGCGCAGCGCCTGGCCCTGGCGGGTGACGAGGTAAAGCGCCTTCTCGTCCTTGCGGATGACGATCGTGCCCGGCTGCTCGGCGGTTCTAAAGGCAACGGCCTTGCGCAGGCTGGGCCCCATCGCCGGCAGCGGCGGCCGCTCCGAAAGCGCCGATCGCGCCTCGGCGAAGTCGTGGACGGACAGCGCCAGCGCCATGCCGAGCGCGCAGGCGCCGGCGAGCTTCGGGGCGATCCGATATCTATCGGGCAGCGTCATCGAGCCGCTCTTTGAACATCCGCTTCAGATCCTTGTTGAAGCGCGCACGCCCATCCACTTCGGAAGGCGGAATGGCCCTGTTCAGCGCATCGGTCAGAAGCGCGTTGTCGAGCGCGACCGACTTGATGTGCGGCGCCTTGAAGATCTTTTCGAGCTCGCTGCGCGAAAAATGGTTCCCGAACCATTTGCGCTTGTGCTTGTTGGCGACCAGCGTGATGCTGACCGCATTGCCGCGCAGCTCGCGGATCTTCTTGTAGAGCCGCTTGCCTTGCCGCAGCGACGCGACATTGAGTTCGAAGACGATGAAGATCTCGTCGCTCGTTGACAGCACGGAATTGTGCCAGGGCGTTTCGAGATTGGGCAGGTCGATGACGATATCGTCGAAGCGGTAGGCGACGAGGTCGAGCAGCCGGAAGACGAAGTCGCTGCCATGCGGCTCGAACGGCAGTTGCGGCCGCTCGAATGCGTAGAGGGTGAGGCCGGACGGGCGCGACAGCTTGATGACGTCCATCAACTCGACATCGAGCCGTTCCGGCTGGCCGATGATGCCGGCAAGGTCGAACTGGTTGAACAAGTTGAGATAGGCGCCGCAATTGGCGCTCTGGAAATCCAGGTCGACGAGACAGGTGGACGCCGCGCGCTCAGCCGATTTCGACGCCAGGAATTCGGCCGCCGACAGCGCCAGCGTCGTGGCGCCGGCGCCGCCGCTGGCGCCGATGAAGGTGATGATCCGGCTCTTCGTTCCCTGGTTGCCGGTGTCGTGGAAGGTCACGGCATTGAGCAGCTCCTTGCCGTCGAGCGGCTTGTGCAGCCAGTCCGAGGCGTTCATGCGCACCAGCACGCGCGTCTGCTCCGAGCTCAGCTCGTCGGAAACCGCGATCAGCGGCACGCTGGCCCACAGCGCGCGCGCCTCGACGATGCCGGGCCTGCCGAGCAGCTCGCCATTGCCGAGATCGAGGATGACGATGCCCGGGCGCGTATCGGCCGGCGGTCCCTTGAGGAAGTCGCTCGTCTCGGAAACCCTGACGTCATAGATCGCCAGCGCATCGAGCCGCGTCGCCACATCGCGCTTGAAATTCGGGTCCGACGAAAACAGCGCCACCTGCTTGCGCTTGGTCGGCGTAACCTTGGTGTTGATGGCATTCATGACGCGGTGCTCTTCAGATCTTCGCCCGTGACCGTGCTCAGCATGGAGGGCATGGTGATGTTTGCAAAACTCAAAAAGAAGAACTGGAAGTTCACATTTTGGAGGCTGACTGAAATAGTAGGAACGTTTCCTGCGGCTCGCGTCTGATAGCCAAGTCCCGTAGCCGAATAGCGGATGACGACATTGGCTGGCAGCAGCAAGGGGTCGAAGTCGCACATGCCAGGACGACTGCCGGCCACCGGGCCACATATTCCGTCGTCACCTGCAAAAATTCTGCTGAAATTTGTTGCTGACCACACGCCGGCAACACAATGGGCACCTGTGCAACTGCAGGTCGAGGTTGCGCCATTGCAAACATAGGCAAAAGAATTCGCGACAACGGGAGATCCCGGTGTCGTAGTCGGGCCAGCCGTGGAAATCTGCGGCGCGACCGGATCCGAGATTGAGGCTAGCCGTGCACCGGCCTGGACGGCCTTGGTGGCCGAGTTCCACTGATATAATGCATAGCCGAAATCGACGAAGCCGAAGACAAGGGCAAACAGCAGGGTCGAGACAATGGCCATTTCCACTGTCGCCGTGCCGTCCTCTGATTTTGCGAAACGCTTGATCATGATCAGAACCGGATCAACCGCTCCTCGTGAAAGCCATTGAGGGTGATCGGCCCGATACCGAGCAAATACAGTATGCCGACCCCGCTGTAACCGAAGGTGCCCGCCGCCCTGACGATGCAAACCTGTGCGGTGGTGGACCGATATTGAGTGACGCCGGCGACCACGGCATCGTGACAAGAGCCTGAGGCGGCGATGGTCATCGTCACATTCGCCTTCTGCCAGCCGGCGATGCGCGCGGGTGCTGTCCCGGTCGCGTTGCCGAACACCGCGATGTTGGTGGCAATGTCGGCGCAGTCGATCGTCAATCCAGCATTGGTGTACAACTGACTGTTGCAGCGCGCCGCAAAGCGGGCACCGTCCGAAAGCCCGGCTTCCATCAGCAGCTTTTCGTGGATCAGATTGCCGAATTCAAAGACACCCGCCGACAGGATCAGCATCAGTGGCGCGATCAGCGCCATCTCGACAAGCGCCGTCCCACTTGGATCGCGTCTAAATCTATGCAGATGGCGGTAGAGCGTTGCGATCATGGCCGTCACCGGTAGAGCTGGGCTTCGTCGCGAAGAAAATTGTCGAGCGTGCCTTGGCCGCCGCGCCCGGTGATGTCTACAAGCTCGACTCTAATGGTCTGATCTGGGCCGCTCTCCACAGGTTCCGTGATGAAGAAACTGCCGAAGGCCTCGACCGGTAGCGGCTCTGAGGAGTTGCCTCCTGACATCAACCCGGCGGCTACCAGTGCCTGACAGTTTAAGATGGCGCCGTAGAGGAGTCGTCGGTCCGGATCGGAAACGCTGTTTGACGAACAGGCTGGGGCGCCTAGCTCGCCACCATTCGAAGGGTGATTTACGATGCCCTGCGAAATCTCGTAGCGATAGGCGCTGTAGCGGGTCGGCTGATTTGTATTGCTGGCAGGGTTTATACCATCTGCCCCGATTGGCTTTGGAACGGTTACCGGGTTTGTCGTGGTGTTGAAATTGGTATTCCAATATTGGTCGAAATCCCAATTCCCGTCGCCGATGCGTCCGTTGACTACCGGGTCGCGTGGCAAGGCCTGGAAATTTGTCGGCTGCGCCGGGCTGACTTCAGCGGCATTGCACGCGTTACCTTGGGTCCTGTAGCCCTTCCGCACGTTTTCACCTGGCGCAAAATTAGGGTCGTTTCTATTGCCGTTCATCGGTCCATCGTAGACGTCGAAGCGAACATTCAATGCATCGCGAACCGTCGCAAGGAAGCCGGGGCGCAGCAGCACGCCACGTTGATCGTAACATGCCTGCGATTTTGTCATGGCGATCATATCCCTGATGGCGTTTGCGCCAGATCCATTCGGCGGTTGCAGGAAGCCGTAGTTTCCAGGCGAGTTCTGCGCCGAACTGCCGCCCTGCTGGCGCAGCTCAATCATGCGGCGGCGCTTCGCCGGGTCGGCGGCGACGTCAAAGAGGTTGTCAGCCGTATTCTCGTAGGGATTGCAGATGTACACCGGGGTGAAATCGCAGACGCTGGAGGTGAAGCCGGCGACCGACACTGCCCCGATGTTGAACGATCCGTTGGCGTTCGACGACAGAAAAGAGACGGGGAAGATCGCTGCGAACCCTACGGGCGTTACTGTGACCTCGATGAAGCGAGCTTGCACGGCGCCTGCGACCTCGTCGGTGATGACATTGGCTGCGGTGATCGGAAGATTGTCGGTCGCCGGAATAGATCTCAGATAGCGCCTGGTTACGCCGGCTGCCAACAAATCCTGCGGGCCGGTACCACCTGTCGAGAAATTATATCTGTTGAAGACCAAGGTGGACAGCGCGCGGTCTGCCCGCGTGATGCTATCAGGCCGGCCATCAAGTTCGGCAGCAGCGGCAAGCGAGAACGAATCGGCGCCCTTTTGCAGATCATTATGCAGATTGTTCGCCCTGCTCATATCGATGGCGAGCAGCGAAAACCCGATAATCGCCGGCAGGGTAATGCTGACGAGGATCAGCGCTATTCCCCTCTGGTCCTGCCAGAACGCGCGAAAGGTCCGCAGCATGGCCTTACTCTTTGCTCCCCTGACGCCGGTCGTCTTGCCTGGCGCACTGAAACCGCATCCCTGTTCAGTTCACTGGTTCGTCACTCCCGACCCGCCGACATTGACCGTGATGGCCGGCGGCGGCGGCGGTGGTGGTGGAAATCTGTAGTTCTGAGCAACACCGGCGGCGCGCGCACCGTCACCCTCGATCCTGGTGTTGTTGGAGGCCGGATTGAGCGGGTCGACCGTTTGCAGCATCGAATTGAACTTCTGCGTGTCGCCGGCAGCCAGGGTCACCGAATCATAGTGGTTCAGATAGTCCGTGGCACAGCCCGACAGCAGGCCGGTGCCCAGGATGAGGATCAAGGCGCTATTTCTTGACATAGAGCATCTTGTCCTTCGATTTGAAGTCGAGCATGTGGCCATAGGGGCCGGTTACGCCTTCGCCCAGTTCATATTTACGGACCATATCCTTGGTCACTTCAAGCTGTCCGAGCACGAAGAATTCGGGATCGTTGGCGGGCCGTGTCTTGTCGAACGGCGTCGCCAACTGCTCGCCGGGCTTCACCGGCCGCACGATGTGCGGCGTGACGATGACGACCAGCTCGGTCTCTTCCTTCTGGTTGCTCGAATTGCGAAACAGCGTTCCGATGACAGGCACCTGGCCGAGCCACGGCACCTGGTCCTGGAGCTTGGTGGTCTTGCTCGACAGAAGCCCGCCTACGGCGAAACTCTGGCC
>NZ_RZQI01000236.1:0-7393 GCF_003998335.1 Mesorhizobium sp. M7A.F.Ca.CA.002.05.1.1
ATCTCTACCAGCGCCGCGAGAGCCTGAAGCTCGACGCAGAGACCCTGCGGGTCCTGGAAAAGACCTGGAAGGGTTTTGTCCGCTCCGGCGCCAAACTCGATGCCGACGGCAAGAAGCGGCTGGCCAAGATCAGCGAGGAATT
The DNA here is from genome assembly GCF_003998335.1 of Mesorhizobium sp. M7A.F.Ca.CA.002.05.1.1. Classification (NCBI taxonomy): domain Bacteria; kingdom Pseudomonadati; phylum Pseudomonadota; class Alphaproteobacteria; order Hyphomicrobiales; family Phyllobacteriaceae; genus Mesorhizobium; species Mesorhizobium sp. M7A.F.Ca.CA.002.05.1.1. The sequence goes on from NZ_RZQI01000236.1 coordinate 143, forward strand.
GTCCTCGCTCGGTACCAGCTTCGGCCAGAATGTGCTGGCCGACGAGAGCGACTGGGCACTGTTCCTCGATGAGGCCGACCTTGCCGGCCTGCCGGACTTCGTGAAAAGCTCGATGGCCGAAGCCGCCGAGATACGCGGCCAGAAGGGCCGCTACGCCGTCACCCTGTCGCGCTCGATCTACGAGCCGTTCTCGACCTTCTCCGAGCGCCGCGATCTGCGCGAGATCGCCTTCCGCGCCTTCACCATGCGCGGCCAGAATGGCGGCGCCACCGACAACACGAACGTGGTGCGCGACATGCTGCGCCTGCGCGCCGAGAAGGCAAAGCTGCTCGGCTACGCCTCCTTCGCCGCGCTGAAGCTCGATGACACCATGGCCAAGACACCGAAGGCCGTGCACGCGCTGCTCGACCCGGTGTGGGAAAAGGCGCTTGAGAAGGCAGCAAGCGACCAGATCGAATTGCAACGGTTGGCGACGGAGGCCGGCAGCAACGAAAAATTCGCCGCCTGGGACTGGCGCTTCTACCAGGAGAAACTGCGTGCGGAAAAATTCGCCTTCGACGAGGCGGAGCTGAAGCCCTATTTGCAGCTCGACCGCATCATCGACGCTTGCTTCGATGTGGCGACACGGCTGTTCGGCATCACCTTCGAGGAGAAGAAGGGCATCGCTGCCTGGCACCCCGACGCCCGCGTCTTCGTGGTGAAAAATGCCGATGGCAGCGAGCGCGGCCTGTTCCTCGCCGATTATTTCGCCCGGCCCTCGAAGCGCTCCGGCGCCTGGATGAGCGCGCTGCAGTCCGGCTACAGGCTCGGCCACGGTGCGAGCCCGGTGATCTACAACATCATGAACTTCGCCAAGCCGCCGGCCGGCGAGCCCGCGCTGCTGTCGGTCGACGAGGCGAAAACGCTGTTCCACGAATTCGGTCATGCTTTGCACGGCATGCTGACCGATGTCACCTGGCCCTCGGTTTCGGGCACCTCGGTCAGCCGCGATTTCGTCGAACTGCCCTCGCAGCTCTACGAACATTGGCTGACCGTGCCGGCGGTGCTGGAAAGACACGCGCTGCATGTGAAGACCGGCAAGCCGATGCCCAAGGCGCTGCTCGACAAGATGCTGGCCGCGCGGACTTTTGGCGCTGGCTTTGCAACAGTAGAGTTCACCGCATCCGCGCTGATGGACATGGCTTATCACGCACGGCCGGATGCGCCTGAAGCACCACTTCGTTTCGAAACCGAAACGCTTGCAGAGCTGCACATGCCGGACACCATAGCCATGCGTCACCGCACCCCGCATTTCGGCCACGTCTTCTCCGGCGACGGCTATTCGGCCGGCTATTATTCCTACATGTGGTCGGAAGTGCTCGATGCGGACGCTTTCGCCGCCTTCGAGGAGACCGGCGACCCCTTCAACCCGGCGCTCGCCGAACGGCTGCGCAAGAACATCTACGCCGCCGGCGGTTCGAAGGATCCGGAAGAACTCTACACCGCATTTCGCGGCAAGATGCCGTCGCCCGAAGCGATGATGGTGAAGCGGGGATTGGTGTAGCACCGGATAATCTCCCCCCTCGAGGGGGAGATGGCCGCGAAGCGGCCAGAGGGGGTCGGTTCGACCGGGCTCGGCCTGCTGCGGCAGAAGAAGGTTGGCGCATTACGTCAGGCGACCCCCTCTGTCGGCTTCAGCGACATCTCCCCCTCAAGGGGGGAGATTGCCTGCATCCTTCCAAGGATCCGCAACCCTTGGCCACACCGGCCTTGTCAGCTTCTTGTAATCGGTCACCGCCGGATTGCTGGGATACGAACTCGGCGCCGAGACATAGATGATCTCGGCGGCGATCGGCTCGAAGCCGGCGTAGAAATGGTTGGTCGACTTGATCAGCAGCATGTCCTTGGCCATCGGATCGACGCCGATGTTGGAAAAGATATCCGGCTCGAAGGTCTGTGTGCGGTTGGTGTTGAGAATGATGTCGACCTCGGTGCCTTCGAGGCGGACCAGCGCCGTCGGCCCCAGCGTCACCCGGCTTGGCCCGAAACTCTGCCAGCCCTCCGCAACCGCTTTCAGCACGCGCACGCGCGCGTCGATCGGCTCGCCTGCCTGCGGCCCGGCCTTGCCGCCGAAGCGCAGATCGATGACCGCGCCTTCGCCCGCCGCCAGGCAGAAGGTGACCGCGATCGGATCCCAGATCGTCGCCACGGCGAACCTGTCCAGGCCACGCGCCAGCATCTGGCGCAGCACGAAGGTGCCGTCGCCGGGCACACCGCCGCCGGGATTGTCCCAGATATCGGCGATGACCACCGGCTTGCCCGGATTCTCGGCGCGCACGGCCAGCGCCCGGTCGATGCCGTCGGTGGCGCTCAGCATCGTCATCGCCGTCTTTTCGCGCAGCGCGTAGAGTTCCCGCCCGAGCCTTTCCGCCAGCGCGTCACCCTTGGCCTTGTCATCGTCGGTGACGACCAGGATGCGTGTGCCCATTTCGGCCACGTCGGCCGCCATGAAGCCATGGATGACGGAGACCGACAGCACGCCGTCCTTGCCGTGCAGCGCCTTGATGCGGTCGACGAAGGAGCGCATCGGCTCGCGGCTGGTCGGCAGCACCTGGATCATGCGGCAATCGAAGGTCGAGATGACCGGCTTGATCTCGCCCCTCGCCGCCGCAAGGCCAAGCTCGACGACGTGTTCGCCGCGCTCGTAGAAATCGGTGTGCGGAAATTCGAGGAAGTAGGCGAGGATGTCGGAGGCCGCCACGCGCTTCGGTGTCAGATGGCTGTGCGGATCGAGTTCCACGGCGATCACCACCTGCGGCCCGACCATTGCGCGAACCCGTTCGAGCAAGTCGCCTTCGCAGTCGTCATAGCCTTGCGCCACCATGGCGCCATGCAGGCCGAGGATGACGGCATCGACCGGCAGCGCTGCCTTGAGCTGGCCAAGGATCTCGTCGCGCAGCGCCTCATAGGTCTGCCGTTGCACCAGGCCGCCCGGCTCCGCCCAGGTGGCGGTGCCCTCGATGACATCGAGGCCTTCGGCCGCTGCCCGCCGGCGCAGCGCCACCATCGGCGAGGAGCACAGCGTCGGCGTGTCCGGATGTTTGCCGGGCCCGGCATAGAAGGCCATCTCGAACGAGGCCCTATCGGTCGGCACCGGCGAGAAGGTGTTGGTTTCCGTCGCCAGCGAGGCGGTGAAAATGCGCATGAAAGCTCCGTCCGTGAATAGGCGTTATTTGACCGCCCCGAGCGCCAGCCCGCGAACGAGGTAGCGCTGCAGCCAGATGAACAGGATGGCCACCGGCAAGGTCGCCAGCAACGTCGCGGCCATGACGTGGTGCCATTCGATGGTGTAGCGGCCGGCGACCAGCGAAAACACCTGGATCGGCAGCGTATAGCTTTCCTGGCTGCGCAGCATGGTGAGCGCCACGACGAATTCGTTCCAGGCATTGATGAAGGTGAAGATCGCGGTCACCGCGATCGCCGGCAGGCAGAGCGGCAGGAACACCTTGCGCAAGGTCAGCCAGCGGCCGGCGCCCTCCATCCAGGCGGCTTCCTCGAGATCGCGCGGAATGGTGTCGAAATAGCTCTGCAGCATCCACACCGTGAAGGCGACGTTGAAGGCCATGTAGATGAAGCCGAGCGCCGTCGTGCTCTCGACCAAGCCCCAGGCCGCCATCAGCCGGAACAGGCCAAGCACCAGCACGATCGGCGAGATCATCTGCGAAATCAGCAGGAACTGGCGCAAGGCGCCGTAGCCGGCAAAGCGGAAGCGCGACATCGCATAGGCCGCCGGAACCGAGATCAGGATGGCGCCAACCGTGGCGATCACAGACACGTAGAGCGAATTGAGCAGCGCCTGGCCAAAGCCGGTCGCCACCCACATGTCGGAAAAATTCGACCAGCGGAATTCGCTCGGCCACCAGGTCGGCGACAGCACTTCCTGCCTCGGCTTGACCGCGGTCAGGAACATCACCGCGAAGGGAAAGAGCGTCACCACGATCAGCGGCGCCAGCAGCAGCCAGGCGATGATGGAGCGTTTCAGCTTGCTCGTCATGTGCGTTGCTCCCGCATCGCCAGCCGCACATAGATCATGGTGAAGACCAGCAATATGGCGAACATCACCAGCGACACCGCCGATGCTTCGCCCAGCTTGCCGATGCGGAAGGCCAGCTTGTAGAGATGGGTGACCAGGATATCGGTCGAGTTGGCCGGGCCGCCCTGCGTCATCACCCAGATGATCGGGAAGGAATTGAAGACGTAGATGGTGTTGAGCACGATGGCGATGTTGATGAACGGTTTCAGGAGCGGAAAGGTGATTTCGCGGAACTGCTGCAGCGGCGTCGCCCCTTCGAGCGCCGCCGCCTCGTAGAGATCGTCCGGAATCGACGACAGCCCGCCGAGAAAGATCGTCGTCGTGAACGGCACCGTCACCAGGATACCGATCAGCACCTGCATCGGGAAAGCGGTCTCGGCGCTCGCCAGCCATTGGATGTTGTGATCGATGAGCCCGAGGCCGATCAGCGCCGAATTGAGCATGCCGCTTTCGCCGCTCAGCGCCCAGCGCCAGACCACCGCGGTCATGGTCAGCGACACCGCCCAGGGCAGCATGATGATGACGCGGGCGATGCCGCGGCCATAGAAATCGGTGTTGAGGATCATCGCCACCGGGATCGACAAGAGAAGCGCACCGCCGACCACCATCACCGTCCATTGGCCGGTGCGCCAGAGCGCGGCCGTGAAATCGGGATCGGCAGCGAGTGCCGCGAAATTGGCGAAGTCGTTGAAGTCGCGAAGCTGGCCGAAGCGGCTGACCTCATGCGTCGAGATCTGGATCAGGTCCCAGACCGGCCAGAAGATGACCACCGCCGCCAGAAACAGGCTGGGCAAGGTCAGGAGATAGGGCAAGAAACGATTTTGCATCTGCTGGCCTGCAACCTCGGCGTGCTGGATCAGAAGGTTCTGCTTATGCGAATTTCGGATCCGCCGCACCGGGCCGGGAACCTAGGTGTGGCGCGCCCCGCCTGAGTCTGGGGCGCGCCACGGGCGCAGGGAGATACGCCCTATTTCTTCAGCACGGCCTCTATTTCTTCAGCACGGTGTTGGCCTTGGCGGCCGCGTCCTTCAAGCCCGCCTCAGGGTCGCCGCCGAGATAGATCTTCTGCATGGCGTCCGACGTGATCTGGGCGACTTCTTCCCAGCCCGGAATGACCGGCGCGAAGCGGGCGTCGGGCAGCAGCGCGGTGAACGCCGCCAGATCGGCATTGTTGACGTAGTAGTCCATCTTGGCCTCTTCCTTGTTCACCGGCAGGAAGCCTTCGCCTTGCGTGAACTTGGCGCGCTGTTCCGTGGTGAACAGGAAATCGAGCAGCTTCCAGGCTTCGTCCTTGTTCTTGGAGTTCTTGAACATGATGATGGAATCGGTCACGCCATAGGTGCCGCGCGCGCCGGTCGGGCCGGCGGGGATGGCTGCAACGCCGTATTTCAGGTTCGGCGCCTCGTCCTTGATCTGGTTGGACAGGAAGGGTGCGGTGATCATCATGCCGACCTTGCCCTGCTTGAACAGGTTCTGCACGTCTTCGCGGTTGTTGGAGGTGACGCCGGGTTCGGTCAGGCCTTCGTCGATCATCGACTTGTAGAGCTTGGCGGCCTCAAGCGCACCTGGCGTGCTCAGGCCCGAAGTGCCGTCCTTGTTGAGGATCTCGGTGCCCTGCGACCACATCGCATAATAGTAATAGACGTCGGTCTCGATCTCCTTGCCCTGCAGGCCGAAGCCGAACGTGCCCGACCCCAGCGCCTTGATCTTGCGCGCATCTTCCTGCAGCTCGGTCCAGGTTGCCGGTGGCTTGGCGATGCCGGCTTTCTCGAACAGCTCCTTGTTGTAGTACATGGCGCGCGCCGAGGCCGCGATCGGCAGGCCGTAGGTCTTGCCGTCCATGATCGAGGGCGACAGGAAGGTGTCGATGAAGCGATCCTTGAAGTCGGGCTTGATGTAGCCGTCGAGCGGCTCGGCGACATCCTGCTGGACGAAGTCGATCAGCCAGCGCGTGCCGATGATCGACAGATCGGCATTGGTGCCGGCGGTGATGTCGGTGGTCAGCTTCTGCAGCAGCACATCCCACGGCACCACTTCGAACTTGACGCTGATGCCGGGGTTCGCCGCCTCGAATTCCTTCTTGACGTCGGCGAAATAGGGAGCAGTCTTGGCGCTGTACTCGGCCACGGTGACGCGCACCTCGCCCGCATCCGCCTGCGCCGCAATTGCCAGCATGCTCATTCCGGCCATCAGGCCGACAGTCCATTTTGCAAGGCTCATTTGATCTCTCCCATTGGTGTTGCGCCTGCGCGCCTCTCCGTGCCGGAGCAGAAGATTTATGTGACTTTCCTACATTATCGATGATTTGAAGGCTTACAAGCGGATTATTGTGTTGCTTAATTACATTTACAGGCCTAGGCCTTATGCGATCTGTCAGAACTCCCGGAGGATGACGCACGGTGGTTTCGCAATCCGAGTTCGAGGGCAGGGCCGAGTTCGAAGGCAGGGCCGAGTTCGAGGGCAAGACCGTCGTGGTGACGGGTGCCGGCGGCGGGCTCGGCACGGCCATCGTGGCGCTGATAGCGCAAAGAGGCGCCAGGGTCGTCGGTTGCGATCAGTCAAGCGAGGCGCTGAACAGTCCGCACCTTGCCTCCCGCCATGTCTTCGATCTTCTCGACAAGGCATCGATAGCGACGGCGATCGGCGCGATCCTCGACCGGGATGGTGTGCCCGACATTCTCATCAACAATGCCGGCTGGACGCGTGCCGAGACGATTTCGGCGCTCGATCCCGACAGAATAGAGCAGGAACTCGATCTCAACCTGACTGGCGTGATGAATTTCGCCGACCCGCTGGTCAAGGCGATGGCTGGCCGCGGCTCGGGCAGCGTCGTCTTCATCTCCTCGGTCAACGCCATCGCGCATTTCGGCAATCCGGCCTATGCCGCCGCCAAGGCCGGCATCAACGCCTATGCCAAGGCGATCGCCGTCGAGCTCGGCCGCAGCGGCCTGCGCGCCAATGTCGTTTGCCCCGGATCGATCCGCACCGCCGCCTGGGACCACCGCCTTGCCAAGGATCCCGAAATCCTCGGCAAATTGCAGCGGCTCTATCCGCTCGGCCGCATCGTCAACGCCGCGGAAGTGGCGGAAGCCGTCGCCTTCCTTGCGTCCGATCGCGCATCGGGAATAACAGGCGTGGTGATGCCCGTGGACGCGGGACTGACCGCCGGCTGCCTGCCC
>NZ_RZQI01000237.1:0-7381 GCF_003998335.1 Mesorhizobium sp. M7A.F.Ca.CA.002.05.1.1
CACGGGCTCTTGGCGACACGAGCTTGCGGCTGATAGTCTCGACGTCGACATGCGGGGCAACCGTCACATGGTGAGGGCCGCAACAACGCCCGAGGGATTTCAATGAACAAGGGTGCCGACAGATTGCTCGCGCTTGCCCTGGTCGTTGTCGCCGTAGGCTGCCTGGCGCGGATCTATTGGCCGGCAATCGGCGAGGCTTTCCTCTGGCGCGGCTTTTCAGGCCCGCCGATGGATCCAGCCTCGTTACGGCTGGCGGGGTTCCTGGTGGCGGCGTTCGCCTGCCTGCTTGGTGCAGGGCTGTTTTGGGCCGGCCTCTTGCCGGACCGGTCGGGCCAAGCAGCGGGCGCGCCGCTGTTTGGTCGCGCGGCGGAGATGCAGGACGTTGGCACGCCCGGCCTGCGCAGAGTCTTTCTCGTCCTGCCATTGGTCGTGGTCGCCGCACTGGCCGCCGACCGGTTCGGCCCTTGGCATGAAGGCGGCGACATAGCCAGCGAGCCCGTCGAACCGAAGGCCGACGAACCCAATCCTGGCGAGCCGAAGGCCAACGAACCCAAGGGGCAGGATGTCGCCAGCGCGCCGCCGGCCTCAGAGCCGGCAGCCCCACCGCCTGCACCAGCAGAAGCTGCTTCGCCGCCGGAGGCCGCCGATCCGCCTGCGGCACCGGTCCCACTGACGCCGCCGGCGCTGGTGCAACCGACCCCGCCAACGCTAGTGCCGCCGACCGCGCCCGCGCCTCCGGCGCCGCCGGAGGTCGCGGTCATTCCGCCGCCCATCGTGGCGCCATTGCCGCCGGCTCCGCCGCCGCTACCGACGCAGCCCGAGGGCCACCGCGACTCGGTCGTCTGGCTGGCGGTGGCGCCCGACGGGCACTCGATCATGAGCGCCAGCACCGATCACACGATCAAGCTGTGGGACATCGCCGCCAAGCAGCTGATCCGCACTCTCGGCGTGCACAAGGATATGGCCCGCACGGCGCTGTTCATGCCCGACGGCGTCAGCGCGCTGACGGCCGGCGACGACGGCGAGATCGTGCAGCGCAAACTTTCCGACGGCGCGGTGCTGCATGTCTTCTCCTCGGGCGGCAATGGCGGCGTCAGAAAGCTGGCGATCAGCCCGGACGGCAAACATGCCATCAGCGGGCACGACACGGGCAATGTCATCGTCTGGGATCTCAAGAAGGGCGCTGTGCTGCACGCCATGAGCGGGAACGGCTGGTCGGTCAGCGCCGTCGCCGTCTCGCCCGATGGCAGGCAAGCCCTCAGCGGCAGCATAGACGGCACACTGAAACTTTGGGACATCGAAAGCGGCAAGCAATTACGAAGTTGGCACGGGCATGAGCGAGGCACATATGGCGCCGCGTTCACCGCCGACGGGCATCATCTGGTCACCGGCAGTGGCGATTACACGATCAAGCTCTGGGATCTAGACAGCGGCCGCGAAGCGCGCCGCTTTGAAGGCCACGAAGGCACCGTCTACTCATTGGCGCTGTCGGCCGACGGCCAGCGCCTGGTCTCCGGCTCGCTCGACGGCACGGCGCGGCTGTGGGACATGGACACCGGCAACCAGATCGCGATGTTCGATAGCCGGACCGGCCCGATCTACGCGGTGGCCTTCACCGCCGATGGCACGGTGGTGACCGGCGGCAACGACCGCACCATCAGGGATTGGCCGGCCGCCGGCGGCGACAGCGTCGTGCTGTTTGCCGGCGCGCCGGAGTGAACGGAACCTTGATCGCATTGTCCGCCGTGCTATGAAAAACCATGTCAGCTCCCAGCCTCCCGGACAACGCGCCGCTCATTGTCATCGATCTCCAGACCGGCATGTTCGACGGTGTGCACGAGCCGCCGATCCATGATGCGCGAGATATTGTCGAGCGCACCAAGGCGGTGATCGATTGGGCGCGGCGCGGCGGGCGCAAGGTCGCTTTTATCAGGCATGACGGACCCGATGGCGACCCGTTGGCACCGGATGAGCCGGGCTGGCCGGTTTGGCCCGCGCTCGGCCAGGCGGCGGACGAGCCGACCTTTGCCAAATCGGTGCGCGATGCATTCAGCAATCCCGCCTTCGGCGATTGGGTGGCCGGGCAAGGTGCGGGTGCTGTCGTGCTCTTGGGCGCACAGACCGATTTTTGCGTGGCCGCGACGGTCAAGGGCGCGGTCGCCAGAGGGCTCGGCGTGACCGTGGTGTCCGATGCGCACAGCACGCTGGACAATGCCAGCGAGAGTGCCGAACAGGTCATCACCAGGCACAATGGCGAATTCGCGGAGGCCGGTGTCAATCTGGTGACCACAAAGGCGCTTGTCGGCGGCTGAAGCCCGACCGTCGCCGCAGGCGGCATTATCAGGCAGGCCGGGTTGAGGACTTCGCGAGGGAAGGCAGCGCCAGGCGGCTGCCGTGGTCGACGCGGACGGGGGGGCGCATTGTTGGGATGGCTCGGGCGCCCGCGTCAACCAGGGCGGCTCGTACCGCCGCATTAGCAACATTGCACATCGCAGGTCGCTCGAAACTTCCGCGAAAGCGGAATAGGCCGGAGCAAAAGTGCGGATTCGGCTGAGACTTTCGGCGCGCTTTCCCGGTACGGGGAATCAAAAAGTCTGCTGGTTGTCGGCATGCCCCTCAAGGCGTCCGTCGCTCCTGCACCGGATCGGCGAGGAACGACGCCGCAATCAGGTCGTCGGCATCGATCCGGCCATGACGATCTTCCATGATGGCCGCGACCTTTTGAAAGGTTTTCATTTCGGCATCCGTCACCCGCGCATTGCGCATTCTGGCTTGGAGATCGGCCAGGCGAACGCCCAAAGCAGGGGATCTCACAGCTTTGCTTGTCATCTTCACTCGTCCTGTTTGGAACCTGACATGTGCGACCCGCCGCCATGGCTGGCGGCGGGTTTGGGACCGTTCGAAATTCAGTCGTAGACCTTGACGATCTTGCGGGTGCCCGGATCCACCAGGACTGTGCGGTTGTCGACGACCACGTAGCGGTATTGGACATCGGGGATCTCATGAAGCTCGACCGTTTCCGGCAACGCGCTACCAATATTCAGTTCCACACCGGGAACCTTGACCGAAGCGAGGGGCTGCTTCTTCACATACTCGCGGATGACCGTGTCCTGTTCAGGCTGAATGACGACGTCCTGAGCGGCAACGGCGCCGACTCCGGCCAACATCAATAGCGCCGCAGCGGCGCCCGTTAGGTGCATTTTCATACTGTTTCTCCTTGCGAGTCAGCATGACAAGATCGTCCAACGCTGACGAGCAACTGAACTTGAGCCAAATGAAAATGTTCCTCCGCTGGGGCTTCGGTCGGATGAGAAGTGCGACTTAAGTCCGGTCCGCGAGCGCATTGGTCTTACCGACGGGAACGGCTCTCTGTTCACGACTGTTTGTCTCCCGGATTCGGAGAAACAGATGGACAAAAGTGTTGGCCAAGCGCGCTGGTTGCTCGCACCGATTTTCGCGACGGCCGTCACCTTTCTGGTGATGGGAATAGTCCTTGGCTGACATGTCGTCGATCGGCGCAGCAACGTCCCTTCCTGCGCTGATAGGATTCGCAAGCCGCTTCGGCGGCTGGCGAATCCTCTATCTTCACCACGCGCGGGCCTGCTCATTCGGCAAGCGAGCGCTTCGTTCAGCTTATGCAACGTTGGGAGGTTTACTATGGATCGGCGATCCTTCTTGACAGCAATGTTTGGCATTGCCGGGGCAGCAGCCCTTGCAGGGGCAATTCGCCCGATCGAAGCAGTGGCCGGTGTTCCAGGCGCCGGAAACGGCATTCTCGATGAAATAGAGGCGTCACAAACAGAGGCCTTCGACGACGGTACACATGCGGAGGTGCAGCCGGTCGACCATCGACGCTGGGATCGGGACTGGGATCGGGACCGGGATCGGGACTGGGATCGGGGCTGGCGCCGGCGCCGGCACGGGCGGCGATGGAGACGGGTCTGCCGTAGTTATTGGCGGCATGGTCGCCGTCGCGTCCGGTGCTATCGCAGACGCGGGCCCTCGGTCATCCTTCGGTTTTAGCAGCTAGCCAGCACGTCTTAGCGGCTTGACCAGCGCGATCGGCTCGGCGTCCGCATTTTTCCGGCGGTTGCCGAGCAGAATGCCGTTTGCCGAGGCTGGAGCTCCACATGGCGAGGCGGCGGGAAGGTGAATCCGCACCAGACAGAAGCGAAGACGTCAAGATGACGGTGCACCGACGCATGCCATCCGTTGGCGAGAAATGGCCCGGCAGCCAGGTGCAAAGGGAGGCACGCCGGGCCAGCCGACTTCTGGCGGTCGCCGGCCATCCTTATATTCTATACGTCTAATATTAATGCAAGCGGCGCCAAAAGCCTCCGGTGGACAATACATCGCCCGAAGCCGTCCGCTCCACTGGACGAAGCCTGGAGGACCCGCGCGGCCGCAATCTCGCCATCGCCCGGCAATTGGTTCGGGCTCGTTCAGTTTGCCGCTTTGCTATCGTGTGTCGATCGAGCGGGCGGCGAAGGCAGGGCACGTTGATCCGCAGGCTGCTCGCTGAAGTAGAGCGAACTGCCGAGAACAACGAAGACGATGCCCACCGCCATCAATCCAACCATGAGCACGGCGATCGCCGTGCCTGGACCATGGCCTGTCTTGACGATGATGGATCGGTGGGGCATCGCGCCGTTCTCCGGATATGGCACACCAGGGGTGCCGAACCTTCGCGACAAACGACAAGCGCGGCCCGATGTTCCCTTGGCGGAGCTTCAATCGGTCAGGTCGGGCTTTTGCTTTTTCCTGTAGGACCAAGGTCTTATCTGTTGTGCGCAAAAGTCCAAGGGGCCTTGTTCAGTTCCGATAATGTCCCTTGGATGTTCCGCTATTTTAGGTAAATCTGATATAAAGCCTGGGGGGAAAACTTAGCCAGCCAAGCACATTTTCCCGCGAAACGGGCATGGAAAATGTGGCTTTGGCAAGTTCAACAACAGGCAGTCATGTCTCGGGCGACGAATGGCTCACGTCTCGTCGAATGGGCCCTCGCGGTTCTGATCGCGCGTGATCGCGGCTTCTTCCTCATCATCGGGAAGGGCGTCGTCGCTGTCCTGGTACGCGTTATCGTCGTCCTCGTCGGGCAGATCGCCGTCTTTTTCGATGCCGTAACGCATGTCGCCGTTTTCCGGCACGGACTCTGGCAGGATCTCGCCGCCCTTGATTGCATCCCAATCCTGCTGCTCGATGGTCGGCCCGTCCGCCTGCGGTGCGTCATCTTCGATATCGGCGTCTGGTTTGTTGCGCGGTGCCATGCTGGGCTCCTTTCCTTGAAAACTGGAGGCGAACTCGGGGTGACGGCGTTTGTTCCCGTGCTTGAAGTGCAGGCGTGCTTCTGGATTGCCGACAGCTGGCAGCCCCCGCCAGCACCCGCCGCCGTCCCCGGATCGCCACGCTTGCCAAGTCGCCGCGCAATGGAGAGCGCAGTGGCGATGGGCCGCTTACTTGCGAAGTTGCTAAAATAATGAAATGTTGTCCGCGGGAAATGGGAATGAGGCAGGGACTGATCGGAACCGCCGCGGTTTCGACGGTTTTGGGAAACCATGTATTTTGGACAGTTTCTCGTAGGAATGTCAGCCACGGCCATCATCGTCGCGGTCTGGACCTATATGGTTACCGGCTCTTTCTGGGAGGCATTTGCCTGGACGATAGCGACGCTGCTTGTCCTGCAGGTCGGCTACTTCGTGCTCATCGTGAGGCTGATCTTCAGGGGCTCGCACGATATCGCGCCGAGCGAGGATCCGGTAGACGCCTTCCCGCCATTGCGTCGCGACGGTGTCCGGCTTTAAGACCGGGTAGCCAGGATCACTCGCGCGTGTGCGCCCGGGCAATTCGGGGAACCTCGCCACCAGCGCGACCACGGTGTTTGGTCACCGAGACAGCGTCCGAGCATATCCCTGCCGGAGATTTCGGCGCAGCGTTATCGTGGGAACATGGCGCATGCGCGACCAGCTTCGCATGGAGCTCAGGCCGTCAGGTGGAACAAGTGATGATGCTTCGCGTTCTCTAGCGGTACCGGTGAGGTTGCCACCTCCATCGGAACTGCCATGGCTCGCTCTGCTCCCGGCGGGGCGAGCCTTTTTCGTGCTCCCATCGTCCAGATAGAGGGACGCGAGGCTGATTTGACGCGGCGACGACAGGTGCTTCGCCAATCCGACTACAGCAGGAATTTTTCGTCCTCTAATGTCCGCACACATTTGTGCAGGTTTTCAAGCATTTCCGCGCTGTCTGCCGCATGTATGATCAGCAACAAATTAATATCCGAGCCGAAAACGTAACATCTTCAATTCTGAAGTTCGATGGAACCGCATGGCAGCGGTGGAGTTTTTATGGAGGGCGGAATTCAATTGTCACTAGGAGACGGTCATGAAACTTTATCTTACAAGCGCGGCGGCCGCAGTCGTCCTGATGGGCGGCATTGGTGCGGCGCTGGCGGAGAGCGTCGTCGTCGTCCAGCCGGAGCAGGAGACGGTCGTTCGCGAATACATCAAGAGGGAACCGCTTGCCTCGGTGAACCTTCTGGGGGTCGAACTCAAGCTCGGCTCCTCGGTGCCGGACACTGTCGAATTGCGTGAGGTGCCCGACGTCAAATATCGCGTCGCCGTGATCAATGACCAGACGGTCCTCGTCGATCCGGAGACCCGCCAGATCGTTGAAGTGCTGCACTAAGGGGGTTCCCGCAGCACTGAACCTTGGGGAAAACCCGCCCCGACGTCGCGTCGGTGGCGGGTTTCCTTTGCCGCGACCCGCTATGGCCTATTCGGCGGCCAGTCTATCCTGCGTCTTGGTCTCGAAATCGCTGGCGTCGTGGCGCTCATGCAATTGCATGGCAGGCTCGCCGAAAGCGCGGTTGACCATGCGGCCGCGCTTGACCGTCGGTCGTGCGTCGATCGCCTTGGCCCAGCGTTGAACATGTGTGTATTCCTGCACGGACAGGAACTCGGCGGAATCATTGTACATGCGGCCGAGCGCCAGCCCGCCATACCAGGGCCACACCGCCATATCGGCGATGGAATAGTCCTTGCCGCCGAGATATTCGGTCTCGGCCAGTCGGCGGTCGAGCACATCCATCTGGCGTTTCACCTCCATCGAGAAGCGGTCGATGGCATATTCGAACTTTTCCGGCGCATAGGCATAAAAGTGACCGAAGCCGCCGCCCAGATACGGCGCCGAGCCCATCTGCCAGAACAGCCAGGACAGCACCTCGGCGCGGGCCGGCTGTTCGGTCGGCAGGAATTCGCCGAACTTTTCGGCGAGATAGACCAGGATCGAACCGGATTCGAAGATGCGCACCGGCGTCTTGCCGCTGCGGTCCATCAGGGCCGGGATCTTGGAGTTGGGATTGACCTCGACGAAGCCGCTGCCGAAC
>NZ_RZQI01000238.1:0-7300 GCF_003998335.1 Mesorhizobium sp. M7A.F.Ca.CA.002.05.1.1
ATCCATCTGCGCTTCTCGCTGCCGCAGGAGCCAAGTGCTGCGCTGCGCAAGGAGATCAAGCGCGCCGACCAGATCGCCGCCTATTTCGAGGCAACGCTGCTCGCCGGCTTTTCGACCGCCGAGGCGACCGAGTTCTTCGGCCGTCCGCGCGGCTTCAATGCCGACCGCTTCGATTTCACGCCACGCTCGGTGACCTGGGCGCAAAATGCGTTCCTGAAGCGGTTTTCCGCGATCGAGACGTCGCGGCACCAGGTTTCGGCAACCGCAATCGGCTAAAGCGCGTCGCGCTGAAACGGATTCATGCGCCGCGCTTTAGGTCTTGTTTTATGCATGTCGTTTTCCCCAAAACCGAGGTCACTTTTGGGCGACATGCATTAAAACGCTAAATTAACCGGCGGCGGCCACAATAGCGCGTTCGATCACGGTCCGCAGGCGCGCTCATGCCCGTCGCTGATGCCAAGGATGGTTCGACCATCCCGAAACGGGAGGCCGAAGGCATGGACCGCTCCCGCCACATGGAAGACGAACTGCGCGAGCAGAACCAACGCTTTTCGGCTGCGGTCGAGAACATGTCGCACGGCCTGTGCATGTTCGACGCCGACGAGCGGATGATCATCTGCAACGGCAACTACCTGAACATCTTTTGCCTCGAAGCCAGCGTCATAAGGCCCGGCATCCGGTTCCTCGACATTCTGCGCCACAGCGTCGATATCGGCATCGCCTCGCAAACCGCCGACGAACTCTACGCCATCCGCAAGCCCTATATCGATCAGGCAAAGCCCTCGACCTATGAAGAAACACTGTCGGACGGCCGCATCGTCAGCATCTCGCACCGCCCTCTGGCTCTGGGCGGCTGGGTCTCGATCTACGAGGACATCACCGAGCAGCGCCGCGCGCAAGAGGATCTCAAGGAGCAGCACCGCCGCTTCGACGCAGCGCTTGCCAACATGTCGCAAGGCCTGCTGATGTACGGCGCCGACGGCAAGATGATCGTGCGCAACCGGCGTTTTCTTGAACTCTACAATGTCACCGCGGCAGACTTCCCGCTTGGAACGACGCACCGCGAGGCGCTCGAAAGATTGCTGGAACTCGGCATCTATACGGAGATCGACGTCGACAGCGAAGTCGCCAAGACCGAAGCCTGCCTGACGGCGGCAAAAATGCATTCGGCCTACCGGCATCTTGCCGACGGCAGGACGGTTCTGGTCACACGCCGGCCGATGAACGGCGGCGGCTGGGTAGTGACCTTCGACGACGTCACAGAACGTCGCCGCACCGAAGAGCGCATGACCCATCTTGCGCATCACGATACGCTGACGGGATTGCCCAACCGCTCGATGTTTCGCGAACGGCTCGACCTTGCGCTGGAAGCCACGGCGGTCACGCCGCTGGCAATCTTTTCGCTCGATCTCGATCGCTTCAAGGCGGTCAACGACACCTGGGGACATCCGGCCGGGGACTGGCTGTTGAAGAGCGTGGCCGAGAGGCTGCAGCGCTGCCTGCACAACGAAACCGACGTCGTCGCCCGTTTCGGCGGCGACGAATTCGTCATCATCCAGTTCAACTTCAAGGGCATTGCCAATGCAGAAAAACTCGCGAAGCGCATCGTCGAGACAATCGGAAAACCGTTCCGCGACAAGAGCCGCGAGATGCATGTCGGCATCAGCCTGGGCATCGCGGTTTTCCCCGACGACGGTGGAGATGCCGACGCGCTGCTGAGAAACGCCGATACGGCGCTTTACCGGGCGAAGAGTGAAGGGCGCAATCAGTATCGGTTCTTCGAACCCGGAATGGACGCTATGGTACAGGCACGGCGTGCGCTGGAGATCGACCTCGAGACCGCGCTGCCGCGCCAGGAATTCGACCTCGACTTCCAGCCCATCATGAACATCGCATCCGGGGAGATCGTCGGCGCCGAAGCCTTGATGCGCTGGCATTCGCCGACACGCGGCACGGTGGCGCCGGACAGCTTCATTCCGGTCGCCGAAGACACTGGATTGATCGTGCCGCTTGGCGAATGGGCGCTGAGGAAAGCCTGCACGGCGGCGGCCGACTGGCCCGCCGGCCTGCGCGTCGCGGTCAATGTCTCGGCCGTGCAACTTAAAAGCGGCAGCTTCGCCCGCAGCGTCATCTCGGCGCTGGCTTTCTCCGGCGTGCCAGCCGATCGGTTGGAGCTGGAAATCACCGAAACCGTGCTAATGGACGAAAGCGAGGCGGTGCTGAGGACGCTGCGGCAGTTGCGCGAACTCGGCATCCGCATCGCGCTGGACGATTTCGGCATCGGCTATTCCTCGCTCGGCTATCTCAGGCGTTTTCCCGTCGACAAGATCAAGATCGATCGTTCGTTCATCCACGACCTGGGCAATCGTGACGCCGCGGCGATCGTTCGCACCGTCATCGGGCTGGGCGCCGAGCTTGGCATCACTGTCACCGCCGAGGGGGTCGAGACCGAGGTGCAACTCGACATCCTGCGCGGCAATGGCTGCACAGAGGCGCAGGGCTATCTGATCGGCGTGCCGTCAACGGCGGCCGAGATCCAGCGTCTGCTGAAATCCCGAGCACTGCACAGCCAGACCGGCTGAGGCCGGCCATCGTCAACGCAGCGTGTCGATGTATTTGCCGTGGAAGCTGACATAGCCGGGCTCGACCACCTTGAGATGCCGCTCGATCAGCGCATGAAACCGCGGCAGTTGATGAAACGGCACGCCTGGATAGGCATGATGCTCGGCATGGAACGGCATGTTCCACGCCAGCCTGCGGACCAGCCAATTGGTCAGCGTGGTCCTGGTGTTCTCCAGCATGTTGGCGACGAACGGACAACGGCCGTGCTCGGCTAAGAGATAGAGGCGCAGAAACGGCTGCCCCAACAGAGCGGGCAAGATCCAGACATAGACAAGCACCGAGAGCCGGAAATAAAGGGCCAGCAGAAGGACCACGGCATAAAAGGCAATCATGGCGCGTGCCTCGCTGCGTACCTTGTCATAGCCCTTTGGCGGAACGTAGCTTTCGCGACAACCGCCCGCCGCGTTAGCATAGAGCGTCTTGAGGTGGCCCCACCATAACGGGATGCCGGATATGTGGACGAGGTATTGCCGCCATGTCTCCGGTTTCGGGAAGGCCAGTTCAGGGTCGTTCTCCGGGTCTTGCGTGTATCGATGGTGGGCAAAGTGGAAGTAGCGGAACCAGTCCGCCGGCAGTGCGATCGCCAGACTGCACACCCGCGCCACGACATCGTTCAGCCGCTGTGCCTCAAAAGCCGTGCGATGAACCGTCTCGTGCAGCAGCGTGAACAGGAAGACGATGAGGATACCTTGCGGAAGCATCAGCAGTGGCCAGAACGGCACCTTGGCGGCGATCAGCGATCCGACGACCACGATCGCGCCCCAATGAGCAGCAAGCTGAACGAGGCCCGCAACATCAGACTTGGCGGTCAGCCGGTTGCGCTCCTCCTGCGTCAACGATGAAATTACGTCACGATGATCCACGTGCTTCGATCCAGACTGGAGTTTGATGAACCCATTGTAGCCAATGAACAACCTTTCCAAAAACGACGATTTCTGCAATCTAGATAAGCAGAACTTATCTATTCGGTGAGTATGGCCGTACCTCCCTCTCTCAAAGGACTTCAAACTTTCGAGGCTGCGGCCCGTACAGGCAGCTTTGCCGCGGCAGCGGAAGAGCTTTCGGTGTCGGCCGCTGCCGTCAGCCAGCTCATCCGCACGGTCGAGGAGCAGATGGGCCGCAAGCTGTTCCACCGCGTCAACCGGCGCGTCGTCCTCACCGAGGCCGGCGTCGAGATGCTGCCCAGGCTGACCATGGCCTTCCAGGAGATCGGCAGCGTCGCGCGCCAGCTGGGCGGCGATGCGTTCCGCCCGCGCCTTGTGGTGTCGGTGCCGCCATCCATGGCCATGGGTTGGCTTTCGCAGCGTCTCGCTGGTTTTGCCTCAAGCCATGGCGCCGTCGACATATCGCTCAGAGGCGACGACGACCCGGTGCCGTTCGACCGTGAACTGATCGACATCAGGCTCTCCTATGGGCCGCATTATCGCGAGCACCCGACCGAGGACATCGTCCAGGACGCAGTCTATCCCGTGTGTGCGCCCGGGCTGGCGGACACGATCAAACCCGAAGGCCTGGCCAGTCTGCCGCTTATCCACACGGGCTGGGGACCGACTGGTGCGTCCTTTCCGTCCTGGCACAACTGGTTCGAGGCGGCCGGCATCGAGCCCGGCCGGGCAGCGCAGCGCGGCCTCTCGGCCAACTCATCGCGTGCAGCGCTCGACCTTGCGATTTCGGGATTGGGCGTGGCGCTGGCGCAAGGAATCTACTGTGCCGAGGCGCTGGAAGACGGCCGGCTTGTCAGGCCCCTCGCCCAGGCACTGGAGCTGCGCCAGCCCTATTGCCTGACGATCCCCGAGCGCAGCGCCAGGCGCGACGTCGTGGCGGCGTTTCGCCAGTGGCTGATCGACGAATGCCGACGCGCAGTGGACTCGCCGGCACTGCGTTGACGTAGCGTGCGGCGATGATCAGAGGTGCCCGCTCAAGGCCTCAGCCATGTCCTTGTTTGTCGCCACAGGGATGATCTCGAACTCCACCAGATCCGCCCATTCGATGACCCAACGCTGCAGCAGCGTGACGTCATCGGTCTCCACCAGCAGGAAGCAGCGGCTCATGTCCGCCGCGATCCAGCTGTGGTGCACGAGAAGCTCGTCCGGTTTCAGGCGGCCGCGGTCGCGAAAGCGGCGATAGATCTCCTTGCGATCGCAGCCGGTGAAATCCTCGATCACGATAAACTGCATGTTCTACCCCCGATCAAATTACCGCCCCGGCCGGTCCAGCCGCTCCAGGAACCACTGCGTCAGCCGCACCCAGACCTCGTCCTTCTCGCCGGAATCCTCCCAGCCATGGTCGAGGTTGGGATTGTCGTTGACCTCGATGACGAAGACGCCGTCCTTGGTCTCCTTGAGGTCGACGCCGTAGAGCCCGTCGCCGATGCAGCGCGCCGCCTTTACAGCCGTCTCGACGACATGCGCCGGCGTCTCCTTCAGCGTGAAGGTCTTGATGCCGCCCTGGTCGGGCTTGCCGTTGGCCTTGTGGTTGACGATCTGCCAGTGCTTCTTGGCCATCAGATAATGCACGGCAAACAGCGGCTGGCCGCCGAGCACACCAACGCGCCAGTCATACTCGGTCGGAATGAATTTTTGCGCGATCAGAAGGTCGGAATCCTCCAGCCATTCGGTAGCAAGCGTCTTCAGTTCCTCGAAATTGGCGCATTTCTTGACGCCGCGCGAGAACGACGAATCCGGGATTTTCAGCACCAGCGGAAAGCCCAGCGTCTGCGCTGCCAGTTCGAGATCCGAGGTGCCGGCGATCATCACCGTCGGCGGCACCGGCACCTTGTTGTAGGCCATCAGCTCGTTGAGATAGACCTTGTTGGTGCAGCGGATCATCGACAGTGGATCGTCGATAACCGGCATGCCTTCCTGCTGGGCGCGGCGGGCGAAACGATAGGTGTGGTTGGAGATCGAGGTGGTCTCGCGAATGAACAGCGCGTCGTAATTGGCGAGCTTGGCGAGGTCCCGCTTGGTGATCGGCTCGATTTCGACACCCATCTTCTCGGCGATCTTGGCCCAATAGCGCAGCGACGATATCTCCGATGGCGGCAATTCCTCATGCGGGTCGACCAGCGTGGCGAAGGTGTAGCGCGCCGGCGTGCGGCCCTTGGTGTCGCGCCATTCGCGGTTGGTGTAGGTCTCCAGGCACTGGATGAAGCTTTTTTCCTCATCCTCGGTCATCCGCGCCAGCGGATGGAAACCGATCTTGCGGATCGAGGCCCATTCGGCGCTGTCCTTGATGTGGACTTCGAGCGCCGGCGCGCGGAACCAGTCGAACAGAAGTTTGGCGAAGCGGTCCCAGATTTTCGACGGGCCGATGCCGAAGAAGATGCAGACCTTTTGCGGAAAAACGCCGGCGAGATCCTTGCGGCATTTGTTGAGCGCCAGCTCCAGTTCCGGCAGCGCGTGTTCATAGAGCTTGCGCTCCGACAGGTCGATCATCGTTTCGACCGTCGGGATCACCTTGTGGCCGCGCGAGCTTGCCAGCAGCGACGCATAGTAGCCGCGGCTCTGGTAGCCGTAATTGTTCGACAGGTTGATGACCTTCGGCCACTGGCCGCGAAACAGTGACGGGTGCGCGAGATAGTCGCGATTGGTGATGATCTTGTGCGGTGTCGCCACCTGGTCGAGATCGCTCTGCCTGCCGGTAAGGATGACCCAGGTCATTATCTGTCACGCTTTCCCAGAGTGATGGCGGCACGCAATCCATCGCGACCGAACTGCGCCATGTTCATGAAGATGCCGTAAGGCACGGGAATGTTGGCTGCATCAAGGATGGTCTCCTGCCTTTCGTCTTCGACCCAAGGGTCGTGGATCAGGATATGGTCGCCGTCATCGCCGATCGCCAGCACCCAGTGCGGCACCTTCTTGCCAAACATCAGGAAGCCGCTGATCAGCACCAGCACCAGCTTTCCCTCAGCGATCGCAGCGCGGATATCGTCGATTGTGAATGCACGGTAATTCACCGGGATGCCGTAAAGTTCCGCGCGTCGGCGAAAGTCGACCTGGGCCAGTTCCATCACTCTGCGCTTGTCCTCACTGCGTACCGATTGCAGGAACAACGCGCCATAGAAGGAAACGTAGATCTCCACCGCGAGCCCGCTTTCGTAGCCCGAGACAGCGAGGCCGAATGGCTCGCAACCACCGGGACCCGACATCATGAAGACGGTCGTCGCTTCACGCCACAGGCGGATTTCCATGACCGGATCCGGCACGAAGCCGCGATCGAAATTGGCCATCGCCATCATCAGGCAGCACGGGCCGCAGGTGAATTCGCAGGTCTGCGGGTAGAACGGCACCTTGGTGGCGATCGGAATGTCGCCACGCAAGGTCTTTTCGTAGCGAAGTGCCGTTTCGCCATCCTCATAGTAGCCGGGCTCGCGGCCGATCTTGCGATACCCGGCCTGTTCGTAGATACGGATCGCGCGGCTGTTGTCCTCGCGAACTTCGAGACGCAGCATCATGCGGTCGTGCTCGAAGGCGGCATCTTCGGCGGATCCGAGCAGCATGCGGCCGACACCCAGCCCGCCGAAAAACGGACTGGTCGCAATCGAGTAGAGGCGCGCCACGCCGCTGCCCTTGCGAAACAGCACGATCGCGTAGCCGGCCAGGCGGCCATCGACTTCAGCGACCAGCGTCTCGGCGGTTTCACGCTCGATGAACAGGCGAAAGGAGCGGCGGGAAAT
>NZ_RZQI01000239.1:0-7297 GCF_003998335.1 Mesorhizobium sp. M7A.F.Ca.CA.002.05.1.1
ATGACGATGCGGCCGATCTCGGGCATGAAGCCGCATTTCTCGGCGACCGGAATGAACTCGCCGGGCGGGATCATGCCGCGCTCCGCATGGTTCCAGCGCACCAGCGCCTCGATGCCGCTGATCGTGCCGTGGGTCAGTGAGACCTGCGGCTGGAAATAGACCTGGAACGCCCGCTCGGCGATGGCAACCTTGATGTCGTGCTCGAGCTGCTTGCGATAGTCGAGTTCGCGGCGCAGCTCCTCGGAGAAGAAGGAGAAGTTGCCGCCGCCAAGCCTCTTGGCGGAGTAAAGCGCCAGATCGGCGTGGACCAGCAAATCCCCGGCATTGTCGGCGTCGATCGGATAGACCGCGATGCCGGCGCTGGCGCCTGGGAGAATGGTCGTGCCCTGGAAGACGATCGGCTCGTTGATATGTGCCAGGATGCGTCGCGCCAGCATATTGATGTCTTCGGTGCCGCCGGCGCCGCCGAGGATCATGACGAACTCGTCGCCGCCCAGGCGCACGCACAGATCCGACGCCCGGCAGGAATCGCGCATGCGCTGTGCCGTCACGACCAGCACATAGTCGCCGGCGGCGTGGCCGAGCGTATCGTTGATCTGCTTGAATCGGTCGAGATCGAGCTGGACGACGGCAAGGCGTTCGCGACGCCGGTGCGTTCCCTTGATCAGCGTGTCGAAATGATCGGTCAGGAACGTGCGGTTGTGCAGGCCGGTAAGGCCGTCATGCACCGCGATGAAGGCCATGGAATTGCGCGCGTCGATCAATTCATGCGTCTTGCGCAGGATGGCGTTCGACATCGGCCTGAAGATGAAGAGCGCCACCAGTATGATGACGCCGATTGTGGCGTAGAACAGCGTGCGATGGAGAGCGAGCAGCTTCTCGGAGCGGTCGTCGGCGTCGGCAGTGATGCGCTGGCCAAGCGCGGCGTAGCCCGACAAGGTCGCATTGGCGACGGAGGCGTCGAGATTGACGCGTTCGTCGCCGCCCTTGTAACCGCCATTGCCGCTGAATTGCGATTCATAGGCCGAGATCAGGCGGTCGCCATTGGCGATCAGCCCGACCGAGAAATAGTCGAGGTGGAAGGGCTTGGCGAAAAGGACGCTTTCGATCGACTTCGGGTCAAGCTTGGCCGGCGATTGCGGATCGGCTCCCGTCTGATCGAGCAGCAGGTCGTAGTTCGTCTCGAACTCCGCCGTTGCCTGCTTGAGCGCGCTGACCAGCGCCGGTTGCTTGTCGCGTGAGCCGGCGCCCGTTGCACCGGCAAGGAAGACGATGCGCTGCGACAGCGTCTTTTGTGTGCTGACGATGTCGAGCAAGGTGTGATTGTGCTGTTGGGTGGCCATCATCTGCTGCAGCAGGATGAAGGAGGCGATCACCATGGCCGCAATGATCAGCAGGGCCAGCCAATAGCCGGCCTTGATCAGCAGTATGAGCTTGCCTGAAACGGTTTGCACCGGCTGCTGCGACATTTTCGGGGGCGGCCCTCTCGCCTACGGATTCTTGCCTAAAGATTCTTGTATGAGCACCATTGAACTGCAAACGTTAACAGGACCGGAAATCGACGGCTGCCCGGCGAGGGGCGGCTGTCGAAAGATCGCGAAATGGTTATCGGCTCGTTTAACGCCGTACCGGCATTTGAGCGGTCATCGGCCAGAACCCTTGTCGCGGCATCGTTTCCGCCGCCGCATGATGATCGACATCGGGGCGGCATCGTGCTGCTTGCCACCGATCCGGTCGTTTTTGCGATGGATTTTTCACGCGGACGAGACGACAGTCAGCCCACATCAAACGAGGCCGACCATGACCGCAGCATTCCTCTCCCACATCGACGGCGAGCTCGCGGGGCTCAAATCGGCAGGCCTCTACAAGTCGGAGCGGGTGATCACTTCGACGCAGTCGGCCGAGATCGAGGTCGGCGGCGACAAGGTGCTGAATTTCTGTGCCAACAACTATCTCGGCCTCGCCGATAGCGCCGATTTGCGCAATGCTGCCAAGCAGGCGCTCGACCGCTATGGCTACGGCATGGCATCGGTGCGCTTTATCTGCGGCACCCAGGAAGAGCACAAGCAGCTCGAATCCACGATTTCCTCTTTCCTCGGCATGGAAGACACCATCCTCTACGGCTCCTGTTTCGATGCCAATGGCGGCCTGTTCGAGACGCTGCTGGGCGAGGAAGACGCCATTATCTCGGATGCCTTGAATCATGCCTCGATCATCGATGGCGTGCGGCTGTCGAAGGCCAAACGTTTCCGCTACGCCAACAACGACATGGCCGATCTCGAGGCGCGACTGAAGGAAGCCCGGGACTGCCGCTTCCGGTTGATCGCCACCGACGGCGTGTTTTCGATGGATGGCATCATCGCCAATCTCACGGGTGTCTGCGACCTCGCCGAGAAATACGACGCCATGGTGATGGTCGACGACAGCCATGCCGTCGGCTTCGTCGGCCGAAACGGCCGCGGCTCGGCCGAACATTGCGGCGTCGAGGGCAGGGTCGACATCATCACCGGCACGCTCGGCAAGGCGCTTGGCGGGGCCTCCGGTGGCTACACCTCGGGCAAAGGCCAGGTGGTCGACTGGCTGCGCCAGCGCTCACGGCCGTATCTCTTCTCCAACACGCTCATGCCGGCGATCGCCGGCGCTTCGATCAAGGTGTTCGAACTGATCAAGGACGGCGATGGGCTGCGCAGCAAACTCTACGACAATGCGGCGCGCTTCCGGTCGCAGATGGGCAAGCTCGGCTTCACGCTGGCCGGAGCCGATCATCCGATCATACCGGTGATGCTGGGTGATGCCAGCCTGGCGCAGGAGATGGCCGCGCGCATGCTGAAGCGCGGCATTTACGTCATCGGCTTCTCCTTCCCGGTGGTGCCGAAAGGGCAGGCCCGCATCCGCACGCAAATGTCGGCGGCGCATTCCAGTGCGGATATTGACAGGGCGGTCGAGGCGTTTGCCGCCGTCGGGCGCGAACTCGGGGTCATTTCCTGAAAGGCTGGAATCGAAAAGCGATTCCGGATCAAGAGATTCAAGGGACAAAAGCATGTCGAACATGATGAAGGCGCTGGTGAAGGCCAAGGCCGAACCAGGCATCTGGATGGAAGAGGTGCCGGTGCCGGAGATCGGCCCCAACGACGTGCTGATCAAGATCAAGAAGACGGCGATCTGCGGCACCGACGTGCACATCTACAATTGGGACCAGTGGGCGCAGAAGACGGTGCCGGTGCCGATGGTGACCGGCCATGAATTCGTCGGCACGGTCGCAGATTTCGGCGCCGCGGTCACCGAATACAAGGTCGGCCAGCGTGTATCGGGCGAAGGCCACATCGTCTGCGGCCATTGCCGCAACTGTCGCGCCGGGCGAGGGCATCTGTGCCGCAACACACTCGGCGTCGGCGTCAACCGTCCAGGCGCCTTCGGCGAGTATCTGGCGATCCCGCAGCACAATGTTGTGCCGATCCCCGACGATGTGCCCGATGAGATTGCCGCGATCTTCGATCCCTTGGGCAATGCCGTCCACACCGCATTGTCCTTCGATCTGGTCGGCGAGGACGTGCTGGTGACTGGCGCCGGGCCGATCGGCATCATGGGCGCGCTCGTCGCCCAATGCGTCGGCGCGCGCAAAGTGGTCATCACTGACATCAACCCGGTGCGGCTGGCGCTAGCCAAGAAACTCGGCGTCCAGCATGTCGTCGACGCCTCGAAGGAGAAGCTGCGCGACGTCATGCCGGTGCTCGGCATGACCGAGGGGTTCGACGTCGGGCTCGAAATGTCAGGCGCCGCCCCCGCTTTCCGCGACATGATCGATGCCATGAACAATGGCGGCAAGATCGCCATTTTAGGCATCGCGCCGACCGGCTTCGAGATCGACTGGAACAAGGTCATTTTCAAGATGCTGCATCTCAAGGGCATCTATGGCCGCGAGATGTTCGAGACCTGGTACAAGATGATCGCGCTGGTGCAGGGCCCGCTGGATGTCTCCGGCCTGATCACCCACCGCATCGGCATCGACGATTTTCAGATCGGTTTCGATGCGATGAAGAGCGGCAGTTCCGGCAAGGTGGTGATGGACTGGTAGGGATTGCCTTGGCCGCTATTCAGGAAAAGCTGACGACAGCACCTCTGGTCCGCCGGACATTTTCCAACTAGGGGAACATGGCTGGGTGGAGAGCTATGGCTCCGCTACGTGCGCTCGCTAATC
Source organism: Mesorhizobium sp. M7A.F.Ca.CA.002.05.1.1 (assembly GCF_003998335.1). NCBI lineage: Bacteria > Pseudomonadati > Pseudomonadota > Alphaproteobacteria > Hyphomicrobiales > Phyllobacteriaceae > Mesorhizobium > Mesorhizobium sp. M7A.F.Ca.CA.002.05.1.1. The sequence goes on from NZ_RZQI01000239.1 coordinate 4,199, forward strand.
ATATACGGCGACGTATCGCGGCCCACCCGGTGACGGTCGATGGGGCAATTCGCTTCAGTCGATGACGGAAACCCGGTGAACCGATGCTGAGGCCCCGACGCGATCGTCTATTTCCTATGATCTGCGATTGAGGTCGAGGTGTTGCCGCTTTCAGCGGGTAAGATGCGATAGACGACTTCCGGTACCCTTCCGGTCAGCGAAAAGGAAGGCAACGAGCCGCATTGCCTCAAGCAAAATGTTACCAATAGTGTCCTGTTCCAAAGGGGATGGACAGGTCGTGCCATTCCGGTTCGGGGGAAGGATGGCGCGGCTCAGCATGGCGACACGGTGAAGCGGCGATCGTGGAGCTTTATTGCGGCGTTGACAAGCGGCGCATTCTGGATGAGTTCGAGGCGGTAACCGGCTATTATTCGCAAGCGCGCGATCCGTCTTATGAACCGTCGTGAGCAGAGGCCGTCTGCGGGCAAGAGCCGCAGCCGCTGTTACGGCAGCGATGTCCGCGACGCGCTCATCGTGTTGTGGGAGGATTCGGAGCGGCTGGGTCCGCATCGACGCTCGCGGCGGCCAGCGCCGCCGGGCAGGAATGAGTTCGCAGTTCGCCGCTCGGTGCCAGCCCGCACCTTCGGCGATTGGAAAGATCCGCCGCCCGGCTTTGTTGAGCGCATTCGGGCACGTCTTCGTCAGGGAGCTTCGTGCAGACGATAGTGCTGACCGGATTGCCGCCGGCTGGACCGATTGCATTCCGCTCCGCACGCGCGACAGCGGCAATGTGATCATGGCGATCAAGCAGGCCCGCTCCCGGTTTCGCTGACCCTGTGCTGCTGTTTGCCGGCATCCGCCCGCACAGGAAGAGCTTGTAAAAGCGGTCGGTGCGGAAATCGAGGAGCCGTTGGTCGTCGATCTTCAGCCTGAACGCGGTCGTTTGCTGGTGCCGCAAATCGGCTGTTGCATGTACATCCCTGTCAGACGTCAGTTTTCCTCGCCTATTTTGGTGTCGAGCGCGAAGTGCTCCAACCAGATTGCAAGGCTTTTTGGAAATGAGAGCGGCTTTGCGCAGGGCGCTCCGTTGTTGAGCATTCAAGCTACCAAGCCAATGACGCGCAGGTTCCACCAGGCTCGCCAGCCTTGAAGGACAGCGAAAAAAGCAGAGCACGACAGACACAACAGTGCATCAGGACGCCGCAGTCGTTGAAGATGGTGCGCTGCATCCATACCGTGGATGCATTCGATCCAAATAATCGATTTGTTCAATCAGTTTCTCGAAAGCTAACCCTACCCTCTGTGGGAATCGGGCTCTGAGCCGCGACGCTGCCTTGCGAGCGCAGGGGCTGCACGTAGGAGAGATGATGCAACGAGAAATCGCACGCGGGTTGCTGGCCTCGTGGGTTCGCCGACCGGCGTATTTGAGCCCGTCAGTTGGTCCTCACCCGCGCCTATTGCCACCGAGCGACTTGCATGTCCCTCCGACTCGGACCAGTTCCGAGAGCTGCGACGAGTTGCGCGCCGTGTGCTCCGATCAGATGGCCGCCGGTGACGCGTTCGATGGGCCGTCCCTCTTCGAGAGGAGATGAAATGCGAACGCTGCTCGTGGATCATCATGCGGATCTTGCGCGCGCCATGCGACTTGCGCTCGGGGATGGCGGCTTCGTCGTTGATGTCGTTGGTACTCTGGAACTGGCTTCGAGTGCATTTTCTTGCGCCAGCTATGAAATTCTCCTGCTGGAATTGGCTCTGCCAGATGGCGATGGCTTGGGTTGGCTGAGGCAGTTGAGGACCCACGGGCATTCAGTTCCTGCCGTCATTATGAGCAGCCTTAACGATCTCGATAAGCGAATTGCGATCTTCAACGGTGGTGCGGACGACTTTCTGCTCAAACCCATCTCTACCGATGAGCTTATTGCCAGAATGAGAGCCATTCTGCGCCGGGCGACACAGATGACCGACCTGAGGCTCGTATTTGGCAATCTCGACTTTGATCCGGTCGCCCGCCAGGTTTTCGTTGATGGGCACCCAATGATGATCGCACGTCGCGAACTCTGTGTTCTAGAGCACCTGCTTAACCGGGCAGGCCGCATCGTGCCCCGTGCGCAATTGGAAGATCACCTCTATTCATTCAACGACGACGTGTCTGCCAACGCGCTTGAAGTCGGAATTTATCGTTTACGGGGACATCTGACCAGATCAGGTGCAACGCCACGGATCAAGACCATCCGAGGCATTGGTTACATCCTAGAATTGACTGACGCCTCGTCCGCATAGTTTGTCGAATCGAAAGAAGATCTATTTTGCTGATCCTTCAACATCCTTGCGCTGCGCTCAATTGGCGGGCGATCGCCAACAAGGTTACAAGACCTGCAGTGCCCCGTTACCTGGGCCATCTCCTCTGCGCGCTTATTGTGACTTTCCCACTTGGTGTCGCGGCGCAAAACAAGCAGGACAAAGGCCCGCCGCATGCGGCTTCGAATAGCATCAACGCCACGCTGACCCTTTCCTCTTCGCTCGGGGAGACCGTTCATCTGCCCGGGCCAGCCACGACCATCTTTGTTGCTGACCCCACGATCGCGGATTTTCAGGCGCCATCGAGCAAAACAATCTTCGTCTTTGGCAAGAAATCGGGGCGGACCAGCCTATTCGCCTTGGATGGCAATGGCGAGCCTCTCGCCGAATTGCGTATCGTTGTCACGCAACCGATCGGGGATTTACGCGCCATGTTGCGGGAGCAGGTCGGCGACTATCCCATCCGCGTCAACTATACGCCGCGCGGCGCAATCCTTAGCGGGACGGCGCCCGACGCAGAGGTCGCCGACACCGCAAAAAGAGTCACTGAGCAATATCTGGGCGACGGAGCGCAAGTCGTCAACAACATCAAGGTCGCTGGATCCCTGCAAGTTAACCTCAGCGTGCGCGTAGCCGAAGTCTCACGCAGCGCCATGAAGTCACTCGGCGTCAACTTGTCCGCCTTCGGTCAAATCGGCAATTTCAAAGTGGGCGTTCTAAGCGGAAGCGCTGCAAGCGCTGGGTCTGGTTCAACCCAGGGTGGCGGTACAGCAGAAATCGGATTCGACAACGGTGCCGTCAACGTCAGCGCGGTTCTCGACG
>NZ_RZQI01000240.1:0-7240 GCF_003998335.1 Mesorhizobium sp. M7A.F.Ca.CA.002.05.1.1
GTCTCGCCGGGTTCGACCTTGCCGCCCGGAAAGGCATAGAGCCCTTGCGAGGGTTGCCGGGCTCGCTTGACCAGAAGCAGGGTGTCTGCACGCACGACGGCGACCGAGACTGCCGGAAGTGTCTTGCGCGCTTCGTTCATGGGTTCCCGATCAGGCGTGTAGGCAGGTCTGTTGTGGACCGCCCAGCATGGGCAAGCTTTAGCGGTTGCGCAATGCCGGTTGCACCGGCACTTTCAGGAACCGAACCTTTCAAAGGGCGCCAATCGACCATGTGCGGACGTTTTGCCTTGACCGCGACGCCGGACCAGACTGCCGCCTTGCTGGGCTTGGCGGAACTGGAGGATTTCCCGGCGCGCTACAACATCGCACCAACCCAGCCGATCCTGATGGCGGTCGCCGGCCCCCCGCGGGCGCCGGGCTCCAATTTGCCCGACCGGCAGCCAATGCTGGTGCGCTGGGGGCTGATCCCGACCTGGGTCAAGGATACCAGGGAGTTTCCGCTGCTGTTCAACGCGCGCTCCGAAGGGGCTACCGAAAAGGCGTCGTTCAAGGCCGCCATGCGCCATCGCCGCGCCTTGGTGCCGGCTTCCGGCTTTTATGAATGGCGGCAAACCGGCGGCAAGAAAGGCCAGCCTTACTGGATCCGGCCCAGGCATGGCGGGTTGGTCGCCTTTGCCGGCCTGGTCGAGACCTATGCCGAGCCGGGCGGTTCGGAAATGGATACCGGCGCCATTCTGACCATCAACGCCAATGCCGATATCGCGCATATCCACGACCGCATGCCTGTGGTGATCGACCCCAGGGATTTCGCCCGTTGGCTGGATTGCCGCACGCTCGAACCGCGTGATGTCGCCGATCTGTTGCGGCCGGCTCAACTCGATTTCTTCGAGGCCATTCCCGTCTCCGACCTGGTCAACAAGGTCGCCAACACCGGACCGGAGATTCAGGAGCGGGGCGAGATCGGGCCGGAGCCCGAAAAGGTCAAGCGCCAGAAGCCCGGCGCGGACGACAATCAGATGACGTTGTTCTAGCTGAACCTGTTCTTCAGCGACGTATGTCTGCGCCATTTGCCAGGCGCCCTTGGCGCCGGGCCGCACACCACTTCAGGCGGCGCGGGGCGACACGATCTTCTGTACCGGCTTTTTCTTCTTCGCGGTGTGAAGGAGGGCGGCGACGATCGCGGCCGGGCCGATCGCGCGGTAGTGGTTGGCCAGTGCCGGCTGCTTGGCTCGGTTGGCTTCCTGCTTGGTTCGGGGCATGTCTCTCTTCCCAGGTAACATTTTCGTGTCTGCGTTTGATGGCCGATTCTGACCAAATCGTGACGCCTGCTGATCTAGCCGGCGAATGTTTCATGACTGTGCCGACATGTTTAATAAAATGTTTCAGTGCATCATTACCTGTGATCCAGCGACGTTTTTGCCGAAACTTGCGACTTGACGGCAACACATGCCAAGGCGATAAAGCCGCCCATGAAAACGTCTTTCGCCATTTGTGGCATTTGCATTATTGGCTAGCCTCGCGCTGGTCCGGACGTTTTCGCCTCATCTTTCCCCAGATTGGACAAACGCCCCGGCCAGCAGGCTGGAGCCTGATTTGCGTTTCGCGCAGGGCTGGCTTCGTCAAATTGAGTTCTGAACCGGGAAGGCACGAATGTCCGACGCATCGCAGGGCCTGCGCCTCTACAACACGCTGACGCGGACGAAAGAGGATTTCGTCCCGATCGATCCAGACAATGTGCGCATGTATGTCTGCGGCCCGACCGTCTACGACTTTGCCCATATCGGCAATGCCAGGCCGGTGATCGTCTTTGACGTGCTTTTCCGCTTGCTGCGTCACGTCTATGGGCAGGCGCACGTCACCTATGTGCGCAACATCACCGACGTCGACGACAAGATCAACGCGCGCGCTCTGCGCGACTTCGGCGGCGAGATCGCTTCCGGAACACTTTCGCTCAACGAGGCGATCAGGCGGGTCACCGAAAAGACCGCCGGCCAGTTCCATAGGGACGTGGCGGTTCTCGGCTGCCTGGAGCCGACGGTCGAGCCGCGCGCCACCGAATTCGTCGAGCCCCGCGCCGACGGCAAGGTCGACATGATCACCTTGATTCAAAGCCTGATCGAACGCGGCCATGCCTATGTTGCCGCGGGCGAAGTCCTGTTCGATACGGCGTCGATGCCGGACTACGGCCAGCTGTCGAAGCGCAATCTCGACGAGCAGCAGGCCGGTGCTCGCATCGCCGTCGACGCGCACAAGAAAAATCCCGGCGATTTTGTCCTGTGGAAGTTGTCGTCGCCGGAGGAGCCTGGCTGGAACTCGCCATGGGGCAGGGGTCGGCCGGGCTGGCACATCGAATGCTCGGCAATGTCGGCCGCCTATCTCGGCGAGGTGTTCGACATCCATGGCGGCGGCCTCGACCTGATCTTCCCGCACCATGAGAACGAGATCGCCCAGTCGCGCTGCGCCCATGGCACGGACGTGATGGCCAACATCTGGATGCACAACGGCTTCCTGCAGGTCGAAGGTCAGAAAATGTCGAAAAGCGTCGGCAATTTCTATTCGATCAACGAACTGCTCGAGACCGAGACGTTCGGCGGCCGCAAATGGCCGGGCGAGGTGCTGCGGCTGGCAATGCTGATGACGCACTATCGCGAACCGATCGACTTTTCCGTGCGCAAGCTGGAAGAGGCCGAGAACACGCTGCGCAAATGGAAGCGGGCGGCCGACCTTGCGCCGGCCGCCGCAGGACTGCTGCCCGTGCAGGTCATCGATGCCTTGTCGGACGATCTCGCAACCTATGCCGCCTTCCAGGTCTTGACGCAGTTGGCTGGCGAGGCAGCGGACGGCAACGATGCGGCGGCTGCGCTGAAGGCGTCGCTGCTGTTCCTCGGCTTCGATGTCGCGTCGGCGACGGTTGATGAAGACCACGTCGCCAAGGCAATCGCCAAGCGTCTCGCATTCATCGCCGCCAAGAACTGGGCCGAGGCCGACCGCATCCGCGACGAACTGCTGGCTCAAGGTGTACAGTTGAAGGACGGCAAGGATCCGGTCACTGGCGAGCGCATCACCACCTGGGAGGTAAAAAGATGATCGACCATCTCGGCATCACCGTTGCCGATTTCGACGCTTCGAAGGCTTTCTATGACAAGGCGATGGCCCCGCTTGGTGCGGCGCTGCTTTACATGGTGCCGCTGGAATATACCGGGGGTGCCAAGGTCGGCGGCTATGGCCGTGACCGGCCGGTGTTCTGGCTGAGTACCGGCAAGGACAAGCCCAGGGATCACCAGCACGTCGCCTTCACGGCGCGCAGCCGCGCCGAGGTCGATGCCTTCCATGCCGCAGCCCTTGCCGCCGGTGGCAAGGACAATGGCGGGCCAGGCCTGCGGCCGCATTATCACCCGAGCTACTATGGCGCCTTCGTCTTCGATCCCGACGGCAACAATGTCGAGGCCGTCTGCCATGTCCCGGAGTGAGCGGTGATGAGCCTCGACAACCGGCCGGTCTACACCGGCGGCTGCCAGTGCGGCGCGGTGCGCTTTCGCGTTGAAGGCGCGCTCGGCGACGCTTCGGTCTGCCATTGCCGCATGTGCCAGAAGGCGTTCGGCTCGTTCTATGCGCCGCTGGTTTCGGTGCGTGGCGCCCGGCTCGACTGGACGCGCGGCGAGCCGAAATACTTCCGCTCCTCCAACCATGTCGATCGCGGTTTTTGCGCCGATTGCGGCACGCCGCTGACCTTCACCGCGCCGGACGGCGTTGGCCTCGCCATCGGCGCGTTCGACAATCCGGCGGAGATCGTGCCGCTGATCCAATGGGGCACCGAGGCAAAGCTGCCTTATGTCGATACGATCCCGCAATTGCCGGGCGAGGAGACGATGGCCGACGTGTCGTCGGCCTCTTATCTGGCGGATCTCGTCTCCTATCAGCATCCGGACCACGACACCGAACAATGGCCGCCAAAGGAAAGATCATGACCGATCAGGTAAGAACCGGCGGCTGCCAGTGTGGCGCCGTGCGTTTCCGCATTCATGGAGCGCTCGGCCGTCCATCGATCTGCCATTGCCGCATGTGCCAGAAGCAGTTCGGCTCGTTCTTCGGTGCACTGGTCACGGTGCCCAGGGACGGCGTCGAATGGACCCATGAAGAGCCGAGCTATTTCCAGTCGTCGGTCAACATCGATCGTGGTTTCTGCGCCCGCTGCGGGACGCCGCTGACCTACCGGCAGCCCGGTGGACTTGAGATCGCTATCGGTGCCTTCGACGACCGCTCCGATCTTGCCCCGCAGATCCAGGTCAACTACGCCGCGCGGCTGCCCTGGGTGGAGACGATCTTCGATCAGCCCGTCCACCAGGATCCTGATTATTACAACAGGCAGGAATCCATCATCTCCTTCCAGCACCCAGACCATGAAACAGCGGACTGGCCGACCAAAGGTTTGCAGCTATGAGCAGTCAATTGCGTACGCTTTATCCCGAGATCGAGGCGTTCGATTCCGGCATGCTGGATGTCGGCGACGGCCATCAGGTCTACTGGGAGCGTTCGGGCACGAGGGGCGCCAAGCCGGCGGTGTTCCTGCATGGCGGGCCGGGCGGCACCATTTCCCCAAAACACCGGCGGCTGTTCGACCCGAAGCTCTACGATGTCATCCTGTTCGACCAGCGCGGCTGCGGAAAATCGACGCCCAACGCCTCGCTCGAAACCAATACGACCTGGCACCTGGTCGCCGACATCGAACGCCTGCGCGAAATGGCCGGCTTCGACAAATGGCTGGTGTTCGGAGGCTCCTGGGGGTCGACGCTGGCGCTCGCCTATGCCGAAACGCACCCCGAACGCGTCAGTGAGTTGGTGGTACGCGGCATCTACACGCTGACGCGAGCCGAACTCGAATGGTACTATCAATTCGGCGTCTCGGAAATGTTCCCGGACAAATGGGAGCGCTTCCTGGCGCCGATCCCGGAGGCCGAGCGCGGCGACATGATGGCTGCCTACCGCAAGCGGCTGGTCGGCACGGATCGCAAGGCGCAGATCGAGGCGGCCCGCGCCTGGAGCTTGTGGGAAGGCGAAACGATCACGCTTTTGCCCGAGCCGGAGACCAGCGGACCATTTGGGCAGGACGACTATGCCATCGCCTTTGCCCGCATCGAGAACCACTATTTCGTCCATGCCGGCTGGCTGGAGGAAGGGCAGTTGCTGCGCGACGCGCACAAGCTGGCTGACATTCCCGGCACCATCGTCCATGGCCGCTACGACATGCCGTGCCCGGCGCATTATGCCTGGGCGCTGCACAAGGCCTGGCCAAAGGCGGATTTCCACCTGATCGAGGGCGCCGGTCATGCTTATTCGGAGCCGGGGATTTTGGATCGGCTGATCCGCGCGACGGACAAGTTTGCAGGCAAATGACCATGACCCGCGAGCGCCTCTATCTCTTCGACACCACATTGCGCGATGGCCAGCAGACCCCTGGCATCGACTTTTCCGTCGAGGACAAGATCGCCATCGCGAAACTGCTCGATGCTTTTGGCCTCGACTATGTCGAAGGTGGCTATCCCGGCGCCAATCCGACCGACACCGCCTTCTTCCAGGAGAAACGTACGTCGCGCGCCAAATTCGTCGCCTTCGGCATGACCAAACGGGCTGGGGCGTCGGCTTCCAACGATCCCGGCCTTGCGTCACTCGTGCAATCCAAGTCGGATGCCATCTGCTTCGTCGCCAAGAGTTGGGACTACCATGTCCGTGTCGCGCTCGGCTGCACCAATGAGGAGAACCTCGACGCCATCAAGGCCTCCGTCGAGGCGGCGATCGCCGCCGGCAAGGAGGCGTTGGTCGACTGCGAGCATTTTTTCGACGGCTTCAAGGCCAATCCCGATTATGCGCTGGCCTGCGCCAGGACCGCCTATGATGCCGGCGCGCGCTGGGTGGTGCTGTGTGACACCAATGGCGGCACGCAGCCATCGGAAGTCCGCGCCATCGTCGAGAAGGTTATTTTATCAGGTATTTCGGGCGATCATCTCGGCATCCATGCCCATGACGACACCGGCCAGGCGGTCGCCAATTCGCTTGCCGCGGTCGAGGCCGGCGTGCGCCAGATCCAAGGCACACTCAATGGCATCGGCGAGCGCTGCGGCAACGCCAATTTGATCTCGATCGTGCCTACGCTGGCGTTGAAACCGGCCTTCGCCGATCGTTTCGACACCGGTATTTCGGCTGAGGCGCTGACAGGCATTTCCAGGTTGTCCCGCGCCTTCGACGAACTCTTGAACCGCGCCCCGGAAGCGCAAGCGCCCTATGTCGGGGCCTCTGCTTTCGCCACCAAGGCGGGCATCCATGCCTCCGCGCTGGCCAAGGAGCCGGCGACCTATGAGCATGTACCCCCGGAAACGGTCGGTAACCGCCGCCGCGTCATGGTTTCGGACCAGGGCGGGAAGGCCAATTTCCTCGCCGAGTTGAGGCGGCGCGGCATCGAGGTGCCGAAGGACGATCACCGGCTCGACGCGCTGATATCAGTGGTCAAGGAGCGCGAGGCCGAGGGCTACGCCTATGAGGGCGCCGATGCCAGCTTCGAGCTCCTGGCACGCAAGATGCTGCACGGCCTGCCGGAGTTCTTCAACGTCACCTCGTTCCGCTGCATGGTCGAGCGCCGCTTCGACGCCAACGGCCAGCTGAAGACGGTCTCCGAAGCGATCGTCAAGGTGGTGGTCGACGGCGAGGAGAAGATGTCGGTGGCCGAGGGGCATGGCCCGGTCAACGCACTCGACATCGCGCTGCGCAAGGACCTCGGCAAATTTCAGGGCGAGATCGCCGACATGGAGTTGGCCGACTTCAAGGTGCGTATCCTCAATGGCGGCACCGAGGCGATCACCCGCGTTCTGATCGAATCGCATGACGGCACCGGCGCGCGCTGGTGGACGGTCGGCGTTTCCGAAAACATTATCGACGCCTCGTTCCAGGCGCTGATGGATTCCATCGTCTACAAGCTGATGAAGAACCGCGAGATGGCCGGACTGGTGGCCGCCGAATAGGGTTGAACCATCAGCGAAAGTCCATTGATCCATCAGAACTTTGCGATGGTCTTGCCAAGGTGACTGGGCCATAGCGTTGGCCCATGGCCACTGAAGCAATTACCCTGGACGCGGATTCCAAGGCCCGGCGCGGCTTTCTGCTGGCGCTCGGCGCCTATCTGCTGTGGGGATTGCTGCCCTTCTACATGAAGGCGGTCGCTCATCTGCCGCTCGCCGAAGTCATTGCC
>NZ_RZQI01000023.1:0-17589 GCF_003998335.1 Mesorhizobium sp. M7A.F.Ca.CA.002.05.1.1
GGACACCAAGATGGAACCGCGTATGGGGCCCCCGGCTCCTGCGATCAAAGTGGAGAACTGGCTGCGTGGCGAGCCCCTCACGAACTTCCGGCCCGGCAAGGTCTACCTCGTTGAGTTTTGGGCGACTTGGTGCGGACCATGTGTCGACGCCATGCCCCATTTGATCGAACTGCAGGAGAAATATGAAGGCAGCGGATTTGAGGCGGTCGGAGTTGCCGCCTGCGAACAGGGTCCTACCGCAGACGAGGCGCGGACCAACGTGGATGCCTGGCTGACCGAGGAGTTCCCGAATCTGAATTATCGTATCGGGTTCGATTACATTGGCGAAATGAACAAGCTCTGGATGGATCCCAGCTCTTCGATTGGGATTCCCACCTCGTTCGTGGTCGACCGCGACGGCCACATCGCTTTTATCGGCCACCCGGCGGAACTCGATGACGTTTTGCCGAAAGTCCTTAACGGCAGCTGGCGCAGCAGCTATGAAGCGAAAGCCGCCGATGCAAAGCGCATCGCGCATAACCAACTTGCAGCGCGCGAAATGTCGCTTACCGGGCCGATATACGCCAAACTTGAGCCGGCGATGCAGGCCGAGGATTGGACGGCGGCGCTCTTGGCCATCGAAGAAGGCCTCGCCTTGATGCCAGACTCTTGTGAGTTCCGGCAGATTCATGCGGATCTTCTGCTTCACAAGCTGCGCGACATCAAGACCGGCATGCCGGTCATGCGAGAATTGGTCGAGGACGCGATCGACAAAACGTCCGACGCGGTGTCGTGGATGGCCTTGGCCCTCAACCAACTCTTCGATCCCACGATGGACAATTCCCATCTTCCGCGCGCGGAGCGCTTTGCGATGGGCAACGAGCTCTCGGAACAGATACTGGCACTCAATCCCCCGAACGGCGATGGCCCGTTTAAATACCTCCGGTACCTCCCGGTAGCTCAGTATTATTACGAGAGCGGCAACAAAGATCGCGCAATCGAGTTGATCGAGGTGGCACTGAAATCGGTGGACCGGCTGGGGCCAATTCCGGACCACACCAAACAGTACTATCTTACCCCATTGCTCGAAGCACTGGCCAACTACACGGGTGAGCCTGCCTGTCACGCGGATCTTTGTGTGGCTCCGCAAAAGAAGGCACCCGAAACTCAAAACGAAGTCACTTCCTGAGCAAGAATCGCGAAGGGACTGACAATTGGAATTGAACACTGGCCAATCCGCCCATCGAAGCTCTCTTCGCAGCAAGTATGTCGATGCAGCAGGGCGGCGGCTTGCGGAAGGTTGGATTTCAATTGCGTTGACCACCGGTCGGATCGCGGCGCAGACGATGTGCGCCGCGAATTCGCGCCGCAGGTCTCGCACTCGTGGACATGTCGAGGTCGGCCACGGGGCACTCTTGGGGTTGGCCCGCCCAAGCCATTCGTCGGCCACGCAAGCGGACCCGGAGTGGGCATCGCAAGGAAATCGTACCTCGAAGACGAAGACTGAAATGACGAACAACGAAATTCCTCCGGTTGGCCCTGCTGTCAACAATGACGACGAGGCCCTTGCTTCCCCGTTCGTCAAATGCCTCCTGCGGCTCATTCGTACTCAGGATTCCTTCGGCTTATGGGAAGGCCATTCGGATGCCGAGCTGCTGGCCGAGTTCATCATCACCAGGCAACAGCAACGTGCGGTACCCTTTGGCGGCGATCCCGATCCTGACGCGCTGTGGAGGCTCGACATGTTTTACACCGCCGTAGCGCTTGCGATCGAGGAGCGCTCCGGCGTGTCGACGTCGCCGACAATAGAAATGAAACCCGTGGGGGCTTCCGGCGGTTGGGCGTTCTGTCGAGACGTCCACCGGTTCGGCTTCGAGACTTTCCGCAAACTTGCTGAGGCCGGTACGAAACTGGTCGACGATGCGACTGCAGCCATTGAAGCCTAGCCCGAGATGGAGCGCATCAAAAAACCATTGTTCCAGGAAGGATCTATGTCAGACCTAGATAAGATGAGGAAAAAAGTCTGAAAGCTCCAGTTGCGTGCAGCTATTGCCAAGATGGCATTGCAGGACCTCGTCGAGGGTCTGCCGGGCAAGTGGGCCGACATACAGGAAGTCGCCGAGAAAACCCAAGCCGTTTATGCCGAGTTGGATGTTGCCAAGAGAGAACTCGCTTCAATGAAGAATTTAGGATGATGCGCACATTCACCACCCGTGACGGCTCCATTTGGATGCCGCCGTACCTGACCTCCATCGATAGCAAATCTGCATCGGCTGCTGCCGTTGTTTCAAGGTCTGCTCGCGCGATGTCATGCATCTTCACGGCGTTGATGATGCGGGTGAAATCCTCGGCCCCTGCGATGACGAGGACGACGATTTCGACGGCAAGCTCAATCGCATGATCATGGTTGTCGATGATGCCGGCCGCTGCATAGGCTGCGGAGCCTGCGGCCGCGTCTGCCCCAAGAACTGCCAGACGCATGTTGCGGCCGACGAGCTCGCAACATGATCTGGCGAAAACCAGGAGAACGGCGTTGCACTTCATCTTTTTGTCGGCTCGTGGGGCTGGTCCTGTGCAGCAATGCGTCGATGATTTACTTCGCTTTGGATTCGCTCCGTGTGGCAGTCGTCACGACGCTGGCCTGTTCGCTGCTGCTTCAGGCCTGCTATTTCGGCTGCGTGCTCTTTTTCGCGGACGTCGATGATCTGTAGAACTGTTCATTCGCTCCGCAGAGGGCCGGCGAATCCAATCTCTTCCTAAGCCCGTTGGCCGTAATAGAAAGACACGAGGCCGGCGAGTTCGTCCTCAGCTGCCACTGTGCTAGCAAGGGAACGGAATCCAATCCCGGAGCAGATGGCCAGAGTTGAGCGAAGACTGCGGTCGGAGCTCCTGCGCTTCCGGGTCTCCAAGGGGACGACTTTGCGAACCGAAGGGACTTTGAAGCGTTGACGTGGTCGGCGTGCGGTAGGTTGGGCCAGCGACAGGGATCCCAGCCGGCCGGGAAGCACCGCCCTCTCAATGTGCGTTGACTTCGCTTCCTTTGGCAAAATGTGGGTAACGGCGAGGGCCGGGCCGTCGACATTCCCGCCCTTTTGGTGCGTGCGCCGTTAGGCGCGACAATTCGGTGCCCGCGTGTAACTGCGCGCATTCGCCGAAGCTTAGACGTGGTGCATTCCCGCTCGCCCGCTTGGCGGATAGTTCCGGCCGTGCTGGTTTTGCCGGCCGTAACGCCCGCCGCTCGTCGGTAAGGCCTCACTGCCACACGCCTCTCCGGCAACGGCTCGGCGCGTCGCGCAATCCGGTTGGCGCTCAGGCCAGGCCCTTCGCTAGCTCCAACGCCTGCCGTTCGAACAGGCGGCGGTAAATGCCACCATCGAGATTGATCAGCGCGGCATGATCGCCGTCCTCCATGATGCGGCCACGGTCGAAGACGAGCAGCCGATCGAGCGAGCGGACCGTCGACAGCCGGTGTGCGATGACGAGTGTGGTTCGGCCCACCATCAACCGATCCACCGCTTGTTGAATGAGCACCTCGGATTCCGAATCGAGGCTCGATGTGGCCTCGTCCAGAATAAGGATCGGCGCGTTCGCGAGGAAGGCGCGCGCGATCGCCACGCGCTGGCGCTCGCCGCCGGAGAGCTTCAAACCCCTTTCGCCGACCAATGTCCCACAGCCCTTCGGCAGGGGCGCGATGAATTCGTGGGCACTTGCCAGCCGTGCCGCTTGCTCGATCTCGGCCCGGCTCGCGCCAGGCCGGCCATAGGCGATGTTCTCGGCAAGCGACCTGTGAAACAGGATCGGCTCCTGCTGCACGATCGCGATCTGCGAACGAAGGGACTCTTGGGTCACCTCGGAGACGTCCTGACCGTCTATCAGGATCCGGCCGCCGCTCAGGTCGTAGAGTCTCTGGATCAGCTTCACGAATGTTGTCTTGCCGGAACCGGAGGGTCCAACCAACCCAACCCTTTCGCCAGCTTCAATCGACAGCGAACATTCGCTATAGAGCGGCAGGGGATGGTTGGCGTAGCGGAAGTGGACGTTCTCGAAATCGATACGGCCCTTCGTGATCCGGATCGGCTTGGCCTCTGGACGATCGGCAACATCCACGTGCTGATTGTGGATGGCCACTAGTTCTTCCATCTCATTAACCGAGTGCTGCACGTTGCGGACATGCATGCCGGCATCACGCAGATAGCCCTGCAGGACGATGAAGCACGTGAGAACATATGCTATCTCGCCCGGCGTTGCCTGTCCATGCGACCACAGAAGCAGGGCATATCCGACCACCGCCACCCTGAGCGCAACCAAAGTTACGCCTTGGGTTGAGCCGATGATCGTTCCGCGCACCCAACTCCGGCGCGCGCGGTGCCGCCATTTCGTCATGATGTTTGCAAGCCGCTCGTCTTCGCGAACCTCTGCGCCGAAGCCCTTGACCACAGCGTTGCAACTGACCGCGTCCGCAAGCGCGCCGCTGAGCCTTGTGTCCCATCGGTTGGCAAGGCTCGCCGCTGGCGCGACATAGCCGAGCGACAGCGAAATCGAAAACGCAAGGTAGACGAGAGAGCCGCAAGCAAAGATCACGCCCATGACCGGCCAGTGCCAGCCGAGCAGCACCGTCGAGCCGATCAAGATGACAAACGACGGGAGCAGCGTGACGAGTATCGTGCTGTTGAGGAGGTCGAGCGCCCACATGCCGCGCGTTATCTTGCGCACTGTCGAGCCGGCGAAGCTGTTTGCATGCCAGTCTGTCGAAAAGCGCTGCACATGATGGAACGCTTCGGTCGCGACGTCGGAAATCATTTTCAACACCAAGTCGTTCAGGCCAATTAAGGCGACGTGGCGCATGGCAATGGAACCGAGTGCCAATGCAATCGGTACAGAGAATGCTGCAACAGCTGCCGAAGCTGGTGCTGCCGCATTAGCAGCACGAGAAACAGCGTCGATAAGTCGGCCAGAATAGAGCGGCATCAACACGTCAGCCAGCGTGGAGGCGAGCATCGCGGTCATGATGATCGCGAGCCGGGCCGGCTGCCTGTTCCAGAGGCGAACAGTGAAGGCGAAAACGTCGCGACAAGTGGCGCCGCGCCCATGGACGGGGAAACGTCTCATAGTTTCCAAGCGGGCGCATCAACACGCTCGGTCCCAAAGACGATAAAAGACAAAACTGGAATTTCGACCTCCCCCATAACAGCATCAATTTTGGCGGGCAGCTCTTGCCGCCTCACGACGGTGAGTTCAAAAGTCGTGCCAACTGAGCGGGAACATCCGAAGGACAAATTCAGCAGGTTACCGAGCCTGGAGAAAGTCAGCCGCCATCCAGTCGAATACGATTGCTACGGCTGCTCAACTCGGGAGATTGGAAAAGAAGGTCGATGTATCGATTGAATTTTGAGCTTGTTCTTGCCTCGATCAAATAAGTACAGTTGCAATGCAGCTTTCTCAGGCCCGGCACTTAGGTGCTGATTTCAAAAGCGCGCCGCGAATACTTTCCTGCCCATATTCCGTCAATCGAATGCTCGACTGTCGGATTGTGCGCTCCCCGACACAGTGCTGTCGGTTCGCCTCCTGGGTACCTCCCCCGTCGATTGACGACCTGAAGGAGAAGCTTCGCTCGCAAGCTGGCACGACTCTTGAGGGTACTCCAGGTGGCGGAAGGAACTCCGGCTCGAGTCCCGTTGACTTCGGATGTTGCGAGGCTGGGTTGGAGCAAACTGTGCACCAATGAGAACGCAATGAAGGAGACATCATGGAACTCCGGCGGATTGCGGTGGAGTTAGACCTATTCCTCAAGATGACTGATGATGTCGCTCAATCCGAACAGTTGTTCGAACTGTTGTCTGCGTTTGCGCTGAATTTCGATTGCCCGTGGATTGCCTATGGGTCGCTCGCATCAGAACAGAGGGTTTTCAAGCCGAACCGAGAGGGTTCTGTGGTGATGTGGAATTATCCTGCTGAATGGCAGGAGCGCTACTCGAGAATGGGCTATGCCAAAATAGACCCACTCATCAAGAAAGGTCGAAAGGAGGCGGGACCCTTTCGATGGAGCGAGGTGTATACCGATGAAAGCATAACTGAAGATGGACGCCGCGTCTTGGACGAAGCAGCAACATTCGGCTTGAGGTCAGGCGTTACCGTCCCATTACATGGCCCTGGTGGCAGCTTTAGGTTTGTGAGTTTTGCTCAATCCTCGGACTGCGAATTGCAGAATAGAGCGATCACCTACCTGCAAATGGCCGCGCTGCGGTTTCATCGGATGGTTACGAAGTTCGACACTACGACTGCGTCGGAACGAGCTCATAACCTGTCTCCGAGAGAAATAGAGTGCATTGATTTGGTGTCACAAGGAAAATCATCTTGGGAAATAGGAACTATTTTAGGCAGATCACGAAATACGATAGATTTCCATTTAAAAAATGTAATGCGGAAGTTGGATGCGACCAGCAGAACGGTAGCTGTTGTAAAAGCTTTGAACCTTGGGATTATCGAACCGCCGTAGGTGCGCAGCTAGTTCTCCGCCCGTAGTAGCGCGCGTGATAGCCGAGACGCTCCGGCGTGCGCTCGCTCTTCGAAGCACCCAGCGCCTCGTCCATCTCGGCCTCGAGCACCTCCTGCATCACGGCGCGAATCACCTCGTGCAATCCATCCGGCCTCGAAAGCAAAATGTCGTTGACGCTGCTATGGCGGATTTATCTTCAGGCTTGGTCCTGGTGGCGATGCTGAGTTCGCTTCGCTGAGATTGGGCGGTCATGACAGGGTGGTGTTCAATGTCACCGATTCCTGGAAGAAATTACCATCCGTATTAAGCGACTGACGATGAGTGATGTGTGTCCAAAATCTGACAGCTGTCAGAAAACATGTCGGGTTCAATACAGCGGAGCGTCTTAGCTCTGTCGGGCTTTTCGAAGCCTATCTCGCAGTAACTGCGCGCCAGGCGCACTAGCTCGGCCTTTGCTGGTCGATGTGCGGCAATATAGTGTGAGGGCTGACCCGCATGAGAACACGGAACTCGCTCGATGAAGGATGATCGACGGCATCCAGAAAGCTTCTCTCCGGCGGGTTCGAGGGTGCTGCGCGCGCATCTCGGCGACGGGCCAGCGACCAACGGTTGAGGCTACATCTCCGGAGCGAGTGATGCCTCGAAAGATGCAATGCTGTCTCTGGTCCGACGCGCTGGAAGTTTGTGAAGGTCGGCCCGGCAAGTCGGTGAACCGGGCGGCTTAGGCTGCCAAAAAGGGTAGATGTCTGCGTTGCCTCGGTAGATCAGCAGGCGGTATCAGAAAGCCAAAGGCACACGCACACCATCGTGGCGCTTCGCAGGAAGTAGATGGGAGTAATCACCAGTGATTTTACCGGAACTTCGCTCAGCAAACACAGCCGGCAGGGTTTTGGAGATAACGACGACCACGGGATGCGTCGTAGGATGTTCATATTGTCCCCAGGACAAGTTCGCGGTCCGGCAAAGAAAAGTGTCTCATGCGAGTCATCTGGATCTTGAAGATTTCAAGCGGTGTCTGGCCCGCGTACCGACTTCCGTCGACATTGGTTTTGCGGGATACTCCGAACCTTGGCTCAATCCGGACTGTACCGAAATGGTGGAGCACGCCTTCGCCAAAGGCCATGGCATCAGGATTTTTACGACGCTGGTGGGAATGAACGGGCAGGACCTGCAACGATTGCAAGCCTTGCGCTTGGGCGTATTCGTGGTTCATGTTTTCGATGATGGCACCTACATGAACAGCCGCCTGGTCGGAGACAAGTATCGCGATCTGGTTCGTCAACTCGTCGACGCGGATATCCCCTTGATCCGGTTCGTGGCTTTGGGCGAGCCCCACCCAGATATAGCCGACATTATTCCTACCGAAGCACTGATAAAAGCGCGGCCCATGAGCAGTAGGGGTGGAAGCGTCGACCCTAAGATCGTTGCACCACGTCAGCCAGTGGTCGGAGCCCTAACCTGCGTGGACGCACGACAGTATCGGAATGTTCTTCTTCCAAACGGCGACGTTACCCTGTGCTCTATGGATTTTGAACGGCGTCACGTATTGGGCAACCTTCTATATGAGGGTTACTCCGCTCTGTTTGAAAAGCCAGTTTTTCGCGAAATCGTCGACCGCATGAATGGAGCAGATGGTTTTCTGCTTTGCAGGATGTGTGAATTCGCCGACCCAAACGACCGGACCTGAGTGCATGCCGGCCGAGAGGGCGTGCCTGGCAGTGCGGATGGCCCCACGACAGATGCACCTGCCCGCGACGCCATCGTGTTTTCACGTTACGCCAGTATGTTCCTGTAGGCGCGGCAGTGGGCCTCGAGCATTTCGGAGACGAGCTCATCGAAAGGTCTTCGCCTTCCAACCGAGCTTGTCGGCCTGCCTAGCTTGAGGTAACGCCGATCACAGGTCAACCATCGGTCGGATGGAAACAGTGTTAGTCGATCCCGATCAGAGCTTGATTGCTTACTCACGGCTCACCTCGTCAACGCCTTCACCCTCCCGGACGATCTCCTTTTCGACTCGCCTGAAGGCAGCAGCGCAGCTGCGGCCGGGGATGGTTGCCGTCGCGGTAGTGGACGTTCTCGAAACCGATGCGGCCCTTCGCCAGCGCGTCTCCCGGTTGCTTCCGCCTGGCCTACGAACGGGCTTTCCGTCAAGGGGGTCCACGGCGGCCCCGCCCTCTTGATCCGGGGGCTCGGGCCAGTCATCGCGCAAGAGATCGGAATCCGCATTCTTCTCAAAGAGAGCGTGGCTTTCGCTGTGTCATCGGTCATCAAATAGTTTCTTGAATCAGGTTGGTGTCCGCAGCCCGAGGTTGAACGGCGAATATATTGATGACCGCCGCGAAGCCGCTCGCTCGCTACGGCGCTATTGAGGAGCGCGCTCGCGAGCGGCTTCGCTACCGCCGAGCGACACAACCTCTGGCGACGCGACCCTGCTGATCTCCTTGGACATTTGTCCGGAGGCGCTATGGGCAGCGATGGGTGGGGTACGTCAACTACCTGATGCCATAGTAGCGATGCTTTCGCGGAAGCTTTAGAAGCCATCCTGTTGCAGCACATTCTCCGAAAGCATCCGAATGGAGGGCAACGCAACCCAACAATATTTGATGAGGATGCCGGCATCACCAGACTAACCAAGGCTGCCTCCGGCATTCTGCTCTCAATGTTAGATGACGAACATCTACCGCGAGCAACCAGCCATTAATCGCTCTCTTCTTTGAACGACCCAAGTGCAGAGGACTCAATATGAACACCGACCCTTTCACGGCCCATGAGTCCAACGTTCGTCGCTACGGTCGGTCGTTTCCCGCCGTCTTTGCGAGGGCACTTGGGGCCACCATCTGGGACGAGACCGGTAACGCATACATCGACTTCCTCGTTGGGTCCGGGGCGCTCAATTACGGGCACAACAATCCGGATATCATGGCGCCGGCGATTGAATATCTCGTCGGTGAGAACATTCTTCTGTCGCTTGATATGCATACGGCGGCAAAGCGTGACTTCATTGAAGGGTTCGTCGATTGGATCCTGAAACCCAGAGGCCTTTCATACAAGATTCAGTTTCCTGGGCCGACCGGCACGAACGCCAACGAAGCGGCTCTGGCGCTGGCGCGAAAATACACCGGCCGCTCGAGCGTCATGGCCTTTACGAATGCGTTCCACGGCATGTCGCTCGGCTCTCTAGCGGTGTCGGGCTCGGCCTCAACCAGGGAACTGGGAGGCGTCGCTCGCCACGATGTGATCCGTGTTCCCTATGACGGCTATCCGAGCCAAGCTTTCGATTCCGCCAGTTACATCGACAGCGTTTTGAGCGACCCGGGGAGCGGCATAGAAAAGCCTGCCGCAATCATTCTGGAGACCATCCAGGCGGAAGGCGGCATGAACGCCGCGTCTGCAGCTTGGCTCATGGAAATTCAGCGCATTTGCCGTACTCACGGCATTGTTTTTATCGTCGACGATATTCAGGCGGGTGCGGGCCGAACTGGCGATTTCTTCTCATTCGAGTCCGCGAAAATCGAACCGGATATTGTGTGTCTTTCCAAGTCACTAAGCGGTTCAGGTAGTCCGCTGTCCATCGTTCTGATTCGACCCGACTTGGACGTATGGAAGCCCGGAGAACATAGCGGGACCTTCAGAGGCAACAATTTCGCCTTCGTGACGGCAGGAGCCATGTGCAAGATGTGGTCGGATAGGAAATTTACTGCAGGTGTCGAGCGGACAGCCGTCAGGCTGCAAACGCACCTCGATCGCCTGGTTGCGAAATTTCCGAGGTACATCGAACAGAAGCGCGGCCGCGGTCTGATGGCCGGCCTGAAATGCCGTTCACCGGCAGTTGTCGGCCGCGTGCACGATGTCGCATTCGAAAATGGCCTTCTTATCGAATCCTCGGGGCCAAATCGCGACGTTATCAAAGTCCTCCCACCGATAACCATCACCGATGCCGAACTCGATCGTGGCATCACCATCCTTGAACACGCACTACAGGAGCAAGACAATGCCTAGTCAGATGTCTCAAGTGCCAGCCATCTCGCCGGTTTCGATCAAAGAACGGACCGGCTCGATCAACACTGCGGAAATCATCTCGGTCCTGAAAGGTGAGCTCACCGCTCTGCACATCAAGCAAGCTTTCAGCACCGAAGTAGCCGAGGAGATCACTACGAACTTTATTGGAAGCTCCGGTCTCAGAGAGCGTAAAGATGGTGTGCCCGGACAATATGTCGGCGCATCTCACTACAGAAAGGATGCAGCCACCTATTTCGCAGACGCCGAAAACGCGCGGCCGTACGTCGATGCCCTTTTTAAGAATTTGGTTGACCCGGTTCGAGCGGTATTCGGGGCGTTGAAGCGAGAGCTTCACAACCAGGGCATCGAATTGCGGCTGGCGCGTTCCGAACACGGCCAGGCCAATGTTTGTCGCGGCCTCAGTTGGTCGGGCACAGGCACGTTTTCCTTGGATCCCCACGACGACGTCGCTCAAGTCTTACGTGCTGGCGATGATTACGAGCTTTCTGCGGTGGCGCACAATACGGTCGCAGCGCTCAACCTCTATCCCAGCATGCCTGAGGAAGGCGGCAATCTGAAGCTCTGGAGCCACAAGCCGACGGTTGCGGACCGGATATCGCAAGGTGTGGAGACCACTGGATACCCCTATTCGGCAGCCTATCTGGAGGCCGTCCCTTGCCGCGAGTTCGAGCTCAAAACTGGGGATATCGCCCTAATCGATGGCGGCTTCGTTCACGGGGTTACCGGTCAATCAGGCAACGGAAAGCGTCGCGTGCTGCTGAATTGCTTTTTCGGATTTGCGCGGCCAGATCTTGTTCTCTGGTGGACCTGAAGCGGGACTGACCGGCTTCCTCCAGCGCCGGTCACTTTGGGCTCGTCCGCGTAAGTGGGCAAAAGTATATGGCGGCAAAATCTTATGCCGCAGTTAAAAAGCGCGCACAGTGAGAATAGAACATCAAGCATAACGAGGACACACGATGTGTGATGCGACGAACTATGACGAGAATTGGGCAGACGTTTATGAAATATATACGACAATGCAAGGTAAGACCGGAGAGGCAGACGAAACTGCCGCTTTCTTAGAGCGGTTTTCCTGTGGAGGGATTGCTCTTGAACTTGGCATAGGAAACGGACGCGTGGCTGTGCCGTTGAGCGAACGTGGTGTAAAGGTCGAAGGTATCGACAATTCGGGCGCCATGTTGAAGCTTCTCGCCGACCGCACAGATCTTATCAAAGCGTGGAAAGGGAGTATTGTCGATTTCAATTCTGTTAAGAGATACAATCTGATCTATTCTGTATATGGTACTCTGACCCTGCTATTAAAGCGCGAAGACCAAATATCCTGCCTGAAATGTGCGGCGCAGGCTCTTGATGAAGCTGGGGCTTTGGTAATAGAGGTGCGCGTGCCAATATTAGATGGCTTCCTTGGGGGTATAAAGGTTACTATGACTACCACAACCGTGGATTCCGAGAATACCTTCGTCAAGGCGGAAGCTCACGATTCGCTCAACCAGAATTTGATTTCAAACCTGTTTTGGTTTTCTGGTACGTCTGTCCGGCGATTGCCAGAGCGCGTTCGTTACGTTTATCATCAGGAGCTCGATAGCATGGCCCAATGCGCAGGGCTAGAACTGGTGGAACGCTGGGGCGATTGGGCGGGCGGTGCGTTCACGGATAGGTCCAAACGGCATATCTCAGTTTATCGAAGAATGGGACTGTAGTTTCGACTAAATATATAAAGGCCGCGCTTTGATCGTGCGCACGGGAAGTCCGTGGCGTGGCCTTCCAGCCTCTTTCTGAAGTTGGAACACCGTCTTCACCGCGATTGGGTCAAAGCCGATGTTCCGTTGGGCTGTTAGAGGTCTGTTGGACTAGCCTAACATGAGTTCGCCATGATCGACGCAACCACAGGTCTCAAAAGGGCGACCCTTAGCCAAGCCGTAGACCGCTCCAAAGGCGGCATGACTATGCGCTCACCGATGCGCTCGGCATCTCGTCCGCTTCGTTCTCCTGCCAGGACATCGTTTACATGCGGTGGGCGTCACCCGCTAATAGACGGCATAGCCTTCGGCGAGCCGATTGCCGATTTTCGACAGCAACACCGTTATTGCCGATCTGAACGAACGCGCGCCAAGATCGTCATCTCGCAGCATCGAGGCGCGCCTTGCCTCTGCCACTCGATCTCGAACTCTATATGTCGTCATCTGATCGAGAACGTCTTCTGCAAGCTCAAGGACCTCAAGCGTATCCGCCGCGCGAGCTGACAAAACCGACCAATGCTGCAACGCAATCACCCTCTCGCAGCCGCCGTCATAAACTGACGATGAATTCAACAGGCCTTAGTAGACACCTGAAGAGGTGGAGCGAGGCGCCGACCTCCAAAGCGATGGTGCCGGTCACCGCTGGCGGCGCAAGGCTAGGGTCCACGTCCTGACCAGCGAACCACGATCTTTGGCCGACACGCCGAACACGCGCGGCGCATCATGCTTGAGCATGAAGGCGCTCACTGCTGGCAATGGAGCTGCGGTGTCTCGGCCGCGGCGGGCGGCGCGAACGAGATCGCGCTTTGCTTCACGGCAACCCATACCGCCGTCAGTTCGCCGGCGCGGAGCAGCCTTGCCAATGAAAGAGCATCCCCGTTTGTCCTCATCTGATCTCCTACTTCCTTAGGACCAGCGGCGCGCGACCGCGGTTCATTGATGGCCGAAGGAACGGATCAGCCCGGTAGAGGCCAAAGCCGGTTGGGCTGCCTAGGTGAAGTGGATCCAATGGCACCCTTGGATAATGCAGCGATCCGTCTAGGAGATGCGTCGACCTCGCCGAACAACCGAACCTCATTCCTCCGCTTCGCAACATCGAAGCGGCAAATGCTTCCCTATAGTCTGCCACGGCTCGCCCTCTTGTTGTGACGACCAGGCTCCTACCGTCCGAGCCACCAACCCTAGGAAGGGCAGTTTAGGGCGGGCAGCAGCGGATCGCACCTCGAAGCTCGTCCTCGAATTGTATGGGAAGGACACCCCCGCCCTCTCAAGAGACTTCTTGCTACTCTTGTACATGGCCGTTCCCTATCGGATCCACACCCGTGCTCACCGACAACGGCATTTAGGTCAAGACGCCCGACGCCGGCGGTTCGGCCGTGCCATTGATCAAGGAGGCCATCGCAAATGACAAAACGCCTCTGGCATGCTTTCGAATACCCCTGCCCCGATGGAACGAGCACCAACCAAGGCAAGACATCCGTTTCGCTCCGAGACTACATTTAGTGGCCCTTTTGACGAACGGTCGCAAATTACTCCCGTTGGCCATGTTGCTGAAATGGGGTAATCGACCACTCCATCGAGTCGATTGCACGCTGAAGTGCTGTCTCCGTTTGAGTTGGGCAGGCCGACACAGCGATGACATGTCCGATGGTATCTCGGTAATCTCCTTTCCTGATGATCGGAGTTTTGGGTTCGACGTATAATTTCACCTCGGCGACACCTGGTATAGCAGTGGCCCTGTCGACATTCATTGAGGCAAACATGCCCTCGCGATCAGGAACGAGGAATCGCGCGGCCGCAAAATTCGAATGCCATTTGCGCAAATCCCATTCCTCGCCGATAGCAAGCTTGATGTGCTCGGTGATGAGGTCGATGCCGTAGGCCAACTGAACCAGCCGAGGGGTGGTCCCACCTGGGAGACGCGGATTAACTTCAATGACCATTAGACCACGCTTCGTCCATCGAAATTCGATATGCGCTGGACCCCAGTCAAGGTCGAGAATTCGCAAACAACTCAACGAAACACTGGCGATCAGTTTGTGCTCTTCTTCTGTCAGCAGGGCCGGAAAGGAGAAATGGCGATAGACGAAATGGGGTAGGGGTCCGAAGCTAGCGGCGCAAATTCCGATGACGTCGTTACCCATTGTGTAAGAGCTATACTGGGCTCCGTTCGCGAATTCTTCGACGAGTAATTTTGGGGTTGACTGGCAAAGGTACTTTTCGCCCAACAGGTAGGTCGTATGTTTGGCTAACTCATCGAGGTTGCGGCACAATCGGACACCGCAGCTCCCGCTGCCGACGGCTGGCTTAAGAACTACCGGCAGCCCAATCTCTGCGGCAGCGCTTTCTACCTCCATAGCATCCACTGCCAAGCGGTAAGCAGGCATAGCAATCCCAGCCTCCGCTAGAAGCTGACGTTGAGTGAACTTGTCGCAGCATCGTTCAACCGATGCGGGGTTCGGTCCCGGAAGACCGAAATGCCGACAAAGCTTGCCAACTGTCGCATAGATCGACTCGTCGAGCCCCGAGAAGCCAGTGATACCACGAATGTCATAGGTAGTACCTAGTCGGGAACATTCATGAACCAGCGCATCGATGTCGTCTGTATCGACGCGGACGGCATCAATCCCTTCCGCAGCAAGATATGTGTACTGAGCTGGATCAGCCGACAAGGTAATTGTATGAAGCCCAAGACTCTGGGCCGCTTTCACGTAGGGCAGACCGATGCTCCTGTGGCCTTCTAGCAGAATGAGCGCTCTATTTGTCATTTGGTATTGCCTCTCGGTGATGGCCAAGTCACGAGCGTTAATCGGTGTCACCTTTTTCGCGTTCTTTTGTCATGCTCGTGCTGAAGAGTACCAGCGTCAGCGCAAAAGTTCCGTGAATCTATTGTAAAGATTTGTGCGCATGTACACTCGCGAGATGCACCTCGGCGCTCCGCCAGGCTTCGGATCAAGATTTTCGCGTCCGCCGATGGCACATTCGATGCGCCTTCCAGATAATGTCGCGAATCGCTCCCAGCAACAACCCCCTCGAGCCGGAGCCAAGGCGTAGCTGACCCTGGCATAACGCTAAGTTCAGGCCGCTGCGACTGAGGCGCGTAGATCCCGCTCTCGCTCTCTATCGTAGGTGGTGGGAAGCTACCCGTGGTCGTGGCGGCCATCTCGCGCGTAAATAGTGAGTTTCCCACCGTGGCCCAGCCCCGGTGTACAGCGGACTGGGCCGAGGCTCGTCAACGACGTGCCCACAGGAGGCGGCCAACTCGACGGTGCGCGTTGCCTTGGCTTCGTTCCCGAGGCGTGGGTACAGAACGCTAGACCAATCGCAATTAGAGAAGCCCGCTTCGGTCAGCGCGCTTATGATGCGACTAACGACGTCAGTATGGCCCAGATCCACCTTTGTTGGCCAGCGTCATGGCGGCAAAGCAGTCGGACTGGCTGGAACTGCACACGGTCGGGGATGGAGCTCAGAGACGACGGTTGACCAGACTCTCGTCCGCGGGTTGGATACCCTCCGTGTTTTCGTCTCGGGGCTTCCTGGTCGAAAGGCGGGCGGCGGGTGAATTGGCTCAGCCACATTGAAACAATATCTTCAAGTAACTTTACCATCTCTTTGCAAATAAACGTCCTCGAAAATGCTACCTCACCGCAGGCCCACAGTTGGTTGAATTCGCTCGGGCCGCCGTGTCGCACTTATCCGAGGGTCAATAGCAATGGCAAGAGCGCTCATCCTGATCGAAGGTTCAAGCAACGGACCTCTTTATATGCAAGCAGCCAAGCGTCTTGGCCTTCATCCAGTCACACTATCGGCTGATCCAGCTAAGTACACATATCTTGCTGCGGAAGGGAATGATGCCGTCCGCGTCGATACAGACGACATCAATGCGCTGGTTCATGAGTGCTCACGACTAGGTACTACCTATGACATTGCTGGAATTACTGGCTTTGTGAGCCGCGGGGAGATTGTATATGTGACAGTTGGTAGGCTCTGCCGACATTTCGGTCTCCCGGGGCCGAATCCCGAGTCTGTTGAACGATGCTGCGACAAGTTCACTCAACGTCAGATCCTCGAGGAGGCTGGCGTTCCCATTCCCCTTTATCGATTGGCAGCAGATGCGACGGAGGTAGAAAGCGCTGCCGCAGAGATTGGGCTGCCGGTAGTTCTTAAGCCAGCTGTCGGCAACGGTAGCACCGGTGTCAGATTGTGCCGCAACCTTGATGAGCTAACGCAACATACAACATACTTGTTGGGCAGCGGGAAGCGAATTTCGCGCCCCCCCCGTAGGATGCTTGTCGAACAATTCGCAGAAGGTCCATACTACGAAGCCGAGATAATGGGCAAGTCAGTAGTTGGTGTTACTGCCGCTGAGTTCGAAGCCCCCCCACATTTCGTGTTTCGTGAGAGCATCTTTCCGGCCCTGCTCAGCGATGATGAACGCAATTGTATAGCCGACGTTTCGCTGAGCTGTCTGGAGGCTCTCGGACTTGGATGGGGACCGGCAAATATAGAATTCAGGTGGACAAACCGTGGCCCAGTCGTCATTGAAGTCAATCCGCGTCTAGCGGAGGGTATCACTCCTCGGATAGTCCGGCTAGCCTATGGTGTCGATCTCGTCGCGGAACATATCAAGCTCGTCATCGGCAACGAATGGGACTTGCGCAGTAGGCATTCGCACACCGTGGCCACACGGATCCTCGTTCCGGATCGCGACGGCATTCTCGATTGGATCGAAGGCGACAAATTAGCGGCTGCTATACCAGGTGTTGTAGAAGTTGAACTGTACGTTGCATCCAAGGACCTGATTGTTAGGAGAGGCGATTGGAGAGACCGCATGGGACACGTCATTGCCGCTTCACCCAGTCCGATTCTGGCCAAGGCGATACTTCAGCGTTCGGTCGACCTGATCGATTGGTCCATCATAGATCGATGAGCAGCCCCTAGCGGCGGAAGAGGGGCGGTGAGGTACTGATTCTTTTACCTGTGCAGGATCGCCTCACGGGCAATCGGCTAGGGGGCGTGGGTTTTCTGGTGCTCAGTCTGCCGACGAGCAGAGCGTTTTGGCCGGGGCGACTGTCGCGCAACAGGATCACCGACCAACTTCGGTCGCACTCTCGCATCAGAAGCCCCACCCTCCGGAAGAAAGGCTTCAAAAAACTTTAAAATAACTTTAGTGATTGTTTGCATTCTTAGATTGTCAACAGTGGTAACCTCGCGGCGAGTTAGGAGCCCGAGCGCTGCCGCAACGAAGTCCCCCCTTTGGTTCCAATGGCAGACGGGCGCGTCGTGGCCTGTCATGTGCGGGCTCCGGCCAGAGCCGCGTCTCCGAAACCGGCTGAGGCGGTCAAATCCTCGCTA
>NZ_RZQI01000241.1:0-7235 GCF_003998335.1 Mesorhizobium sp. M7A.F.Ca.CA.002.05.1.1
TGCCGCGACGAGGCGACTGCCTGGCAATTGGGAATCGGCGGTGGGACCGCTGAAAGCGATCGCGCACACGGCGCCGTCGCGGGCAACGACAGCCGCCCATTCGTTAGTCTCAAAGCCTCCGTTGGCAGGTCCGCCGCTCGCTTTCACATTGGCCTTGAGGACAGCGAGCAGCTTATCGTGGTGGGCCGGGCAGGGCGCCTGTGCCATGGCTTGGCCCTGTGGGGACAGGCCACCCGCCAACACCAGGCCAAAGGCAGATAAGAAAAGCTGACAGCGGTACATTGTCCTGCCCATTGGTTCGAGCATCAAAGAATCATGGAGCACTCTGTCAGACTGGAGAATGCGAGAAAGAATCCGTGATCCAATGCCGTCGATGTCTAACTTGGGCGATGCAGGTATGTTCCTGCTTTTGGAAAAAATGCACAGTTCCCGTCCGGTGAATGGCAAGGTTGCCGTCTGTCCCGCCGGCTGCCGGCTCATCGCACCTAGTAAGCACTTGGCATTATCGGAGAAGCGGAGCGGTTGCGGGACCATACGGACGATCCACCCGGCAATGAGGGGTTAGCGTAGTCCGGAGTGCTTCGTAGTGGTTTTTCGCAGAAAAACCAACGGTTTGCGGTTCATCTCATTCACAATCGGACCCACATTATCAACTGAAGTCTTCGATTGCCTAAGTCGCTGATTTCTTTGGCCTCGTGCAAATCTGGGTGTAAGGGCAGCAGATCCATCTGACGGTGCTTTGACGGTAATTTTCGTACGCGACTCAACGTTCGAGAAAAGAACCGTCACCCAGTGCTCATGACAATACCTAGACACATATGGTCGTTGTCTTGTTCAGATGGTATCGATAACATGTCCTTCGCGTGGAGTTTGATTCCAAGGGGTGGCTCATGATCGATGCAGGACGCCGCAGAGACCTTGTGACCGAACGTCTAGCGCTTCCCTTGGGCAGGCCTCAGCCGGCCGGTGGAGCGGCATGATGGCCAAGGCTGCCTCATCTAGGCCCCTCGAAAGCCATGCGCCAACTATGGTTGACGTGGCGCTGCGGGCAGGTGTGTCCACCATGACCGTTTCACGCGCCCTGAAAGAGGGCAGCCGGGTTTCCAAGGCGACGCGGGAAAAGATCATGGCTGCGGTCAACGAGCTTGGTTACGTGCTCGACCAGTCAGCCGGTACCCTGTCCTCGCGCAAGACTGGATTTGTTGCTGCAATGGTTCCATCGCTCAACAATTCCAACTTCGCCGACACGGCGCGCGGTATTACGGATGAACTGGAGAGCACGGGACTCCAGCTTCTTCTCGGCTACACCGACTACACGGTCGAGAAGGAGGAAAAGCTGATCGAAGCGATGCTCCGCCGACGGCCGGAAGGCATCATAATGACTGGAGGAGCCCATACGGAGCGCGCCCGCCGCCTTCTTGATAACGCGGGCATCCCGGTAGTCGAAACCTGGGAGTTGCCGTCGAAACCCATCGATCAGGTGGTCGGGTTCTCCAACGAAGAGGCGATGGGGCTTCTCGTCAAAACGCTGGCCAGGAAAGGCTATCGAAAATTCGGCTACATCGGTGGCACGACCTCGCGCGACACGCGCGGCAGCCAGCGGCGCGAAGGCTTTGTCCGAGCCATCGAGGAACTCGGCCTGCCGACCGGCCGGCTTGTCTCCTTCGGCGTGCCACCGATCTCCATCGAACAAGGTGGCCAGGCGGTTGTGAGCATGCTGGAACGCTGGCCGGACACCGAGGCCGTGCTCTGCGTTTCCGATCTCTCGGCCTTTGGCGCGCTGATGGAATGCAAGCGTCGTGGAATGCGGGTCCCGCAGGACATCGCCATTGCCGGCTTTGGCGACTATGAGGTTGCCGCCTTCTGCCATCCCGGCATCACAACCGTGAACGTGGACTGCTATGGCATCGGACAACAAGCTGCCCGCAGGCTTATCCAGATCATCCGCGGCGGCGAAAAGAAGCACGAACAGGAAATCATCCTGACCGGGTATCGCGTCGTCGAGCGCGAAAGCACCTGAACTCCTTCAGCAAATTCCAAAACAGTAAAGGCATAGCGATGTTTCGAAAGACCATCAGCCTCACGCATGACGGCGCGTTGAAAGCCGTGGCTGCCGGAGCCGCACGCGCCGTCACGATAGGGGTGCCGCAATGTCTTGTGGTTGTCGATGCAAGCGGCGAGACCATCGCCAGCCTGCGTATGGACGGCGCACGGTTCCTGAGCCTGCACACGGCGCGGGCAAAGGCGCGCACGGCGGCGTCGATCAACGCCGCCACCGGCGGCATGGCGCCCGAAGCAGCAACCTTGGCTGGGATCGCCTCACAGGGCGGCGTGACCAATTTGCCTGGCGGCCTGCCGATCCGCTTCGATGGCCGCCTGGCGGGCGCCATCGGTGTCGGTTCGGGAACCGGCGAGCAGGATTTCGACGTGGCACGCGCCGCGCTGGCGGCGATCGGCGCCGACGCGATTTAAAGGCGATGTGTTGATGCGCTTCCAGCGCATCCGAAGGATCTTCAGAACGCGATCTGGACCTTCATCGACCTGTTGCGGTCACCAGCGATCTCGAAAGCGGTAACCGCCTCGTCGAGCGGATAGATGCCTGATAGCAGCGGTTTGACATCCACCCGGCGGTGGTTGATCAGGTCGACGGCGAGCGCGAATTCCTCGTGAAAACGGAAGCTGCCGCGCATCTCGATCTCTTTGGCGACGATCAGGTTCTGCGGGAGAGACACGTCGCCGCCAAGGCCGAGCTGCATCAGCACGCCGCGCGGCTTCAGCACGTCGAGTCCGGCCCGTGCCGCGCGCTCGTTGCCGGAGCATTCGAACATCACGTCGAAACTGCCCTTTTCGATGTTATAGGCAGCGAGCTTGTCGGCGTCGGTGGCGACATTGATGGTGCGGTCAGCGCCGATCTCCCGAGCCTTTTCCAGCACGGCATCCATGACGTCGGTGACGATGATTTCGCGCGCGCCGTGGGCTCTGGCTGCCAGGATGCAAAGCGCGCCGATCGGCCCGCAGCCGGTGACCAGAACGCGTTTGCCGAGCAGCGAGCCGGCGCGGTTCAGGGCATGCAGCGTAACCGCAAAAGGCTCGGCGAAAGCGGCCTCGTTGATGGAGATATGGTCGGCGATTTTATGACATTGCCACGCCTCCGCGATCAGGCGCTGGCGGAACGCCCCTTGTATATGGGGCATCGGCATGGCGCTGCCATAGAAGCGCATGTTGAGGCATTGGTTCTGCATGCCTTGCAGGCAGTAGCGGCAGGCGTTGCAGGGTCGGCTGGGCGAGATCGCGACGCGGTCGCCGACAGCGAGTGTGGAAACGCCGCCGCCGATGACCTTTACTGTGCCGGCAACCTCGTGGCCGAGGATCATCGGTTCGCGCAGGCGAATCGCGCCGAAGCCGCCATGGTTATAGTAGTGCAGGTCCGAGCCGCAGATGCCGCCGGCTTCGACCGCGATCTCGACCTGTCCGGCGCCGGGGGAGCCCGGATCGGTCTCCTCTATCCGCAGGTCTTTTATCGCGTGGATGACGATCGACTTCATGATGGAATCTCTTTCTCAAACGACCGGTGTCAGCAAGGTCTGTCCGCCGAAATGGGCCGCGAGATTGTCGCGAACGAGCTGACCCATTGCCTTGCGGGTCTCCACCGTGCCGCTGGCGTGGTGCGGTTGCAGCACGACATTGGAAAGCTTCAGGAAGCGATCGTCGATCGTTGGCTCGTTCCAGAACACGTCAAGGCCGGCGCCCTTTATGGCACTGGATTCCAGGGCCGCGAGCAACGCGGTCTCGTCAACCGTGCTGCCGCGCGAAATATTTATGACGATGCCGTCAGGCCCGAGTGCAGCCAGAACATCCGCATCGATGATGTGCTTCGTGCTGTCGCCGCCAGCGAGCGTCACAATCATGAATTCACTCTGTCGCGCCAGTTCGACCAGATCGCCAACGAATGCGTAGGGCAAGTCATCGCGCTTACGCACGTCGAAATAGGCGACAGCGCAGTCGAAGGCTGCGGCGCGCCTGGCCACCGCCGCGCCGACGCGGCCCATGCCGACAATGCCCAGCCTTTTCCCGCAAACGCGCGTCACCAGCGGCATGTTGGCCTTGCGCCAGCTGCCATCGCGGACGTAGGCGTCGGCCTGCGGGATCTTGCGCGCCACTGCCAGCAGCAGCCCGATGCCGATATCGGCCACGTCCTCGGTCAGCACGTCAGGCGTGTTGGTGACGCGGATGCCGTTTGCCCTGGCGTAAGCAAGGTCGATGGCGTCGGTGCCGACGCCATAGCAGGAGACGATTTCAAGCTTCGGCAGTTTCGCCATCAGCGCCGCACTTGCCCCAAGCTCGCCGCGCGTTGCGATGGCACGAATCGCGCCAGCTCGGCTTGCGATAAGCGCGTCCTTGTCCTCCGCCTGCCAGAGCTTGTGAACGCGATATCTCGCCTCGAGGTCTTCCATGTCCCAATCCGGATAGGGGCCGGTCATCAATATATCGGTCATGGCGTCGTCTCCTCAGCAAGTTCATTTTTCCCATTGACTATGTTATCGATAACATTCATGTCAATAGGCACTGGCGGCGGCGCGGTGGAAATCATATCCGCTTCAGGGGACAGTCCTCAGGAGGAGCGCATGAGCAGTTCGTTGTTCGATTTGACCGGCATGCGGGCGCTGGTCACCGGCTCGGGTCAGGGGATCGGCCTGGCGCTGGCAGAGGGGCTGGCGCAGCACGGCGCCGAAATCGTGCTGAACGGGCGCAACGCTGAAAAAGTCGCGGCCGCTGCCGATGCGCTGGTGGCCCGGGGATACAAGGCTCGCGTGGCGGTCTTCGACGTGACCGATCACGCTGCGGTCGTCAAAGGCGTCGCCGAGATCGAGGCGACGATCGGCGCCATCGACATTTTGATCAACAATGCCGGCATGCAGTTTCGTATGCCGCTCGAGGACTTCCCTGCGGACAAATGGGACGAGCTGCTGCGCACCAACATCTCCAGCGTGTTTTTCGTCGGGCAGGCGGTGGCGCGGTACATGATTGCGCGCAAGTGCGGCAAGATCATCAACATCGCCTCGGTACAAAGCGAGTTGGCCCGCACGAACATCGCGCCCTATACCGCCACGAAGGGAGCGGTGCGCAATCTGACGCGCGGCATGTGCGCCGACTGGGCCAAGCATGGCCTGCAGATCAATTCCATCGCGCCGGGCTATTTCAAGACGCCGCTCAACCAGGCGCTGGTCGACAATCCCGAATTTTCGACATGGCTGACCAACCGAACGCCGGCCGGACGCTGGGGCGATGTCGGCGAACTGATCGGCGCGGCAGTCTTCCTGGCCGGACCGGCCTCATCCTTTGTCAACGGACACACGCTCTATGTCGATGGCGGCATCACGACCTGTCTTTGAGCCCGCACTCATCGTCGTGATGGGTGTCAGCGGCTGCGGCAAGACCAGAATCGGAGTCGAGATTGCGGAGCGGCTCGGCCTCCCCTTCATCGAAGGCGACACGCTGCATCCGCCCGGCAATGTCGAAAAGATGTCGGCCGGCATCCCGCTCGCCGATGACGATCGCTGGCCGTGGCTGGATCTGGTGGGTGCAGCCTTGCGCCAGGCGAACGAGGAGGGCCGTGGGCTTGTCGTAAGCTGCTCAGCGCTGAAGGAATCCTACCGTGATCGGCTTCGCCATGCGGTGGGCGGGTCGGCGGTTTTCATATTCTTGGAGGGGTCGCGCGCGCTGCTGCAAGCCAGACTCGCCGAGCGTGGCGGCCATTTCTTTCCGCCGGCGCTGCTCGATAGCCAATTCGCTGCGCTGGAAAATCCGGATGGTGAGAAGCTAGTGGTCACCGTGGATATCAACGCTCCGGTCTACAGCATAGTCGACGCGGCTTTGGAGGGGCTGGGCACTCTCAGTGTCGCACCCGCTGCCGGGACAAAGAGAGAGGCACGTTGACATGACAGAAGCAGCACAAATCGCCGTTGTCGGCGCCGGCATCATGGGATCGGCGATTGCCACCCGCCTGATCGAGACCAAGCAGACCGTCACGATGTTCGATCTGGACAAGGCCAAGGTTGCCGCCCTGACCGCGAAGGGTGCGGCAGCCGCCGCGTCTGTCGCCGAGGCGACACACGCCAGCAGCTTCGTCATCCTCAGCCTCAACCATGCCGATATCGTGCGTTCGGTGGTGTTTGGCGACGGCGGTGTCGCGGCTGCGGCGTCGTCCGAAAAGCTGCTGATCGACATGTCGTCGATCGACCCGGCCGACACCGCTGAGATGGCGAAGAAGCTCTTTGCCGAGACCGGCATGAAATGGCTCGACTGTCCGCTGTCGGGCGGCGTTCCCGGTGCGCTCGCCGGCCGGCTGACCGTCATGGCGGGCGGCGAGGCGGCAGACTTCGAACACGCGCGCACGGTGATGCGGCATCTCTGCGCCAACTACACGCTGATGGGGCCGAGCGGGGCAGGGCAGACAACCAAGCTGATCAACCAGCTTTTCTGCGCGGTGCTGTTCCAGGCCGTCGCCGAAGCGGTGAAACTCGCCGAAGCCGGCGGCGTCGATCCCAAGGCCATCCCGGCGGCGCTGAAGGGCGGCAGGGCCGATTCCAGCATCATGCAGGAGTTCATGGCAAAGTTTGCCGCTCGCGATTTTTCAGCCACCGGACGCATCGACAACATGCTGAAGGACCTCGATTCGCTGCAGGCCTTTGCGCTGAAGACCAAGACGCCGATGCCGATGACCGGGCAGGTGGTCGAGATCCATCGCCTGCTCTGCGCGGCCGGGCTGGGGTCTAAGGATTCGGCTGAAATGATGCGCCTGCTCGACGGCAAGACCAGCTGAGCGGCGAGCCCTGGACTTTGTCGCTTGACGCTCAGAAATGTTATCGATAACATCATTTGGCGATCTTGGGAGGAACGCTTGTGTCTGAGGAAAAATTGATCGAATTCAAGTCGATTACCAAGGAGTTCGGCGGCACCCGCGCGCTCTCCGACGTGTCGCTCGATCTGCACAAGGGCGAGATCCTGGCACTGCTCGGCGAGAACGGCGCCGGTAAGTCGACGCTGATCAAGACGCTTGCCGGCATCTACCGTCCCGATGGCGGCAGCATCCTGTTTCGCGGCGAGCCTTATCATCATCGCCCGCCGCGGCCGAACCAGCGCCAATCCGTCGCCTTCATTCACCAGGATCTCGGCCTGATCGAGTGGATGACGGTCGGCGAAAATGTCGGCCTCGCGCAGGGATTTTCGCTGCG
>NZ_RZQI01000242.1:0-7233 GCF_003998335.1 Mesorhizobium sp. M7A.F.Ca.CA.002.05.1.1
AAGAAGGGCCTCGCCATCCTTGCCAAGGGCGCCGTCATGCCGTGGACGGACCAACTGCTTTCACAGGACACCCAGAAACAGAAGGAAGACCTTTTCGCCGAATTCTTCGCCAAGCCGGAACTGACCGTCGAAGACGCGCAGAAGCGCTTCGCCGACCTCATCGCTTCGGCGGACTGACGCTGGAGGCAACCCGCCTCGCTCCCGGCCTTGCGAATGCGGGGCCGGGAATGCACCGCCCTTACCCAGCCGGCTGACGAGATGAGCAAGAGCGCACGCCCCAACCTTCTGTTCCGCAACCTCAATGCGAAGGTCGCCTCGATCCCGATGATCCTCACCGCCATGGTGGTTTTCGTCGGCGGCACCGTTTGGACGGTGCTCTATTCCTTCACCAATTCGAAGCTCCTGCCGCGCCTGAATTTCGTCGGGCTCGACCAGTATTACCGCCTGTGGGCGGCGCCGCGCTGGCTGATCTCGATCGAGAACCTGTTGATCTACGGCGCGATCTCGCTGGTGTTCTCGCTGGTCATCGGTTTTCTGCTTGCCGCGCTGCTCGATCAGAAGATCCGCTTCGAGGACACGTTCCGCACCATCTTCCTTTATCCTTTCGCGCTCTCCTTCATCGTCACCGGCCTGGTCTGGCAGTGGTTGCTCAATCCGGATTTCGGCATCCAGCATGTCGTGCGGGACTTAGGCTGGACGAGCTTCAGCTTCGACCCGCTCTATAATTCCAGCATCGTCATCTACGGCATATCGATCGCTGCGCTGTGGCAAGGCACCGGGCTCATCATGTGCCTGATGCTGGCCGGCCTGCGCGGTATCGACGAGGACATCTGGAAGGCGGCGCGGGTGGATGGGATCCCGATGTGGAAGACCTATCTGTTCATCGTCATCCCGATGATGCGGCCGGTCTTCATCACCACGCTCGTCATCATCGCTTCCGGCATCGTCAAGGTTTATGACCTGGTCGTGGCCCAGACCAGCGGCGGCCCGGGCATCGCATCCGAAGTGCCGGCCAAATACGTCTACGACTATATGTTCTTCGCCCAGAACCTCGGCCAGGGTTTTGCCGCCTCGACCATGATGCTGCTCTCGGTGGTGATCGTCATCGTGCCTTGGGCCTATCTCGAGTTCGGGCGACGCAAATGAGCATTGCAGACATCACCGCTCAAGCAAGCGTTGCCGCCGGCGCGCGCCAGGACATCGCAGGGCCCTACGGTCCAAAGCCGCGCCGCATGATTTCGCGCCGCAACGTCTTCCTCTACGGCACATTGTTCGTCATGGCGGTCTACTACCTCTTGCCGCTCTATGTCATGGTCGTCACCTCGCTCAAGGGCATGCCGGAGATCCGGCTCGGCAACATCTTCTCACCGCCGCTTGAGATCACCTTCGAGCCGTGGGTCAAGGCGTGGTCAACGGCCTGCACCGGCCTTAACTGCGACGGGCTCTCGCGCGGCTTCTGGAATTCGGTGCGCATCACCGTGCCGTCGGTGCTGCTGTCGATCGCCATCGCCTCGGTGAATGGTTATGCACTGGCCAATTGGCGCTTCAAGGGCGCCGATACGTTCTTCATCATCCTGATCGTCGGCGCCTTCATTCCCTACCAGGTGATGATCTATCCGATCGTCATCATCCTGCGCGAAATCGGCCTCTATGGCAGCCTCAGCGGGCTGGTGATTGTCCATTCCATTTTCGGCATGCCGATCCTGACGCTGCTGTTCCGCAATTATTTCGCCTCGATGCCGGAGGAGCTGTTCCGGGCGGCACGCGTCGACGGCGCCGGCTTCTGGGGCATCTTCCTGCGCATCATGCTGCCGATGTCGCTGCCGATCTTCGTCGTCGCCATCATCCTGCAGGTGACCGGCATCTGGAACGACTTCCTGTTCGGCGTCGTCTACACCCGCCCCGACACCTATCCGATGACGGTGCAGCTCAACAACATCGTCAATTCGGTGCAAGGCGTGAAGGAGTACAACGTCAACATGGCCGCAACCATCCTGACCGGGCTTGTGCCGCTCATCGTCTACTTCATTTCCGGCAAGCTTTTCGTACGCGGCATCGCCGCCGGCGCGGTGAAGGGGTGACGGCGATGACGGCAGCCAATGATACCAGCGTTTCGATCCAGGACCTGTCGCTGAACTTCGGTGCGGTGACCGTCCTGGAGACGCTCAATCTCGATG
This sequence comes from Mesorhizobium sp. M7A.F.Ca.CA.002.05.1.1, assembly GCF_003998335.1. Taxonomy (NCBI): domain Bacteria; kingdom Pseudomonadati; phylum Pseudomonadota; class Alphaproteobacteria; order Hyphomicrobiales; family Phyllobacteriaceae; genus Mesorhizobium; species Mesorhizobium sp. M7A.F.Ca.CA.002.05.1.1. The sequence continues at coordinate 2,178 of NZ_RZQI01000242.1, forward strand.
TCGCCGATGGCGAGTTCATCGTGCTGCTCGGGCCGTCCGGCTGCGGCAAGTCGACCTTGCTCAACTGCATTGCCGGCCTGCTCGACGTTTCCGAGGGCCGCATCTTCATCAAGGGCAAGAACGTCACCTGGGAAGAGCCCAAGGACCGCGGCATCGGCATGGTGTTCCAGTCCTATGCGCTCTATCCGCAAATGACGGTGGAGAAGAACCTGTCCTTCGGGCTGCGTGTCGCCGGCACGCCAAGAGAAGAGATCGCCAAGCGGATCGCGCGGGCGGCTGAAATCCTGCAGATCGAACCGCTGCTGCAGCGTAAGCCGGCCGCCCTTTCCGGCGGCCAGCGCCAGCGCGTCGCGATCGGACGGGCGCTGGTGCGCGATGTCGACGTGTTCCTGTTCGACGAGCCGCTGTCCAATCTCGATGCCAAGCTGCGCGCCGAACTGCGCGTCGAGATCAAGCTGCTGCATCGCAAGCTGCAGAACACCATGATCTACGTCACCCACGACCAGATCGAGGCGATGACGCTGGCCGACCGCATCGCGGTGATGAAGGGCGGCGTCATCCAGCAGCTCGATGCGCCGCAGACCATCTATAACAGGCCGGTCAACCGTTTCGTCGCCGGCTTCCTCGGCTCGCCCGCAATGAACTTCGTCGATGGCCGCCTGGAAGACGCCGACGGCGGCTGGCGGTTCGCGGCCGAGGATATCAAGATCCCGCTCGGCACTTACGACTTTGCCAAGCCTCCGGCTCCCGGCCCCGTCACATTCGGTATCAGGCCCGAGCATGTCAGCCTGAACAGCGGCACCGGCTGGCCGTTCTCGATAGCCGCCAATGTCGAGGTGGTCGAACCCATGGGCTCCGACACGCTGGTCTGGCTGAAGCTTGCCCAGCAGAATTTCAGCGTCCGAGTGACCTCGGAACGCACGCCCAAGAATGACGAGGCGGTGACGCTTGGCTTCGATCCGATGCGCGCTTCGCTTTTCGACACCGCAACGGGCACACGCATCTAGCTTTTGAGAACAACCCTCATACGACAATCCCCAAGCAAAACGGACAGAGATGATGAACTGGTCATTCCAACTTTACAGCGCCCGCAATTTCCAACCCTGGGACGGTGTGCTCGCCATGCTCGGCAAGCTCGGCTACGCCCAGGTCGAAGGTTTTGGCGGCGTCTATGATGACCCCAAGGCATTCCGCGCCGAGCTCGACAAGAACGGGCTTGCCATGCCGACTGGGCATTTCTCGATCGATGCGCTCGAGAACGATTTCGACGGCGTGCGCAGAACTGCCGACGCACTCGGTATCACGCTGCTCATCTGTCCCTTCCTGATGCCCGATCAGCGGCCATCCGACGTGGCCGGCTGGCGCGGCTTCGGCGAACGCCTGGCCAAGGTCGGCGACGCCGCGAAAAAGGCCGGCTACGGCTTTGCCTGGCACAATCATGATTTCGAGTTCAAGAAACTTGCCGACGGATCGGTGCCGCAGGACCACATCCTGTCATCCGCGCCCGATGTCAGCTGGGAGATGGACGTTGCCTGGGTGGTGCGCGGCGGCGATGATCCGTTGCCGTGGATCGAAAAGCACGGCAAGCGCATCAGCGCCGTCCACGTCAAGGACATGGCCAAGCCCGGCGAGGGGCTGGATGAGGATGGCTGGTCGGATGTCGGCCATGGCACCATCGACTGGGCCGGCCTGATCAAGGTGTTGCGTGCCAAGAGTGCTGCCCAATACTATGTCATGGAACAGGACAACCCCAACGACATCGAGCGTTTCGCCCGCCGCTCCATCGCAGCCGCCAAAACCTATTAGGAGCAATCAGCATGGCAAAGAAACTTGGCATCGGCGTCATCGGCTGCGGCAACATCTCGAAAGCGTATTTTTCGCTGGCGCCGCTGTTTCGCGGCATCGAAATGCGTGCCTGCGCCGACATCAACATGGAGGCGGCCAAGGCGCGGGCGAAGGAGTTCAAGCTGCGCGCCGAGACCGTCGAAGACCTGCTCAAGGCCGACGACATCGACATCATCGTCAACCTGACCATCCCGGCGGTGCACTACGAAGTATCGAAGCAGATCCTCGACGCCGGCAAGCACGTCTATTCGGAAAAGCCGTTCGTGCTGTCGGTCAAGGAAGGGCTCGACCTTAAGAAGCGGGCGGAGAAAAAGGGCCTGCGGATCGGCTCGGCGCCAGACACTTTCCTCGGCGGCGCGCACCAACTGGTGCGCAACCTGATCGACACCGGCAAGCTTGGCAAGGTCACGAGCGGTACCTGCCATGTCATGGGCCACGGCATGGAGCATTGGCATCCCAATCCGGATTTCTTCTTCCAGCCGGGCGCCGGTCCCGTGCTCGATATCGGGCCTTACTACATCACCAATCTGATCCAGCTGATCGGACCGGTGAAACAGGTCGCGGCCTTCGCGACGACGCCGGCCAAGGAGCGGACGATCAGTTCAAAGCCGCGCGCGGGTGAAAAGATACCGGTCAACACGCCGACGACCATTCATGGGCTGCTGGAGTTCGAGAACGGTGCCGTTATAACGCTCAACACCAGCTGGGACGTCTGGGCCCACGGCCACGCGCCGATGGAACTCTATGGCGAGGCGGGTACGGTGTTCGTGCCGGACCCGAACTTCTTCGGTGGTGACGTTCGCTTCACCGACGCGGCCAAGCCGGTCAAGAAGCTGCCGAACTGGCCGCATCCGTTCGGCGTGCCCAACGAGATGCATTCGCAAGGCATGATGGCCAACTACCGCACATCGGGCCTCGCCGACATGGCAGTGGCGATCGCGGAAGGCCGACCGCATCGCTGTTCGATGGAGCTGGCGCTGCACGCCGTCGACGTGATGACCGGGCTGTTGCGCTCCGGCGAAACCGGCAAGTTCGTCGCCATGCAGACCACCTGCGAACGGCCGGCAGCCCTCGGCGTCAAGCAAGCCAAGGACCTTTTGGCGAAGAAGAATTAGGCAGATACCTCAACCCTCTCCCCGTTCCGGCGGGGAGAGGGTAAAGGTGAGGGGCAAAGCCGACTCGCCCGCGTTGTCGCGATGGCAGTAGCCTGGCTCGCTTCCATTTGAGGATTTTCCGATGCCCTATACGCCCGCCGAAAACCGCTACGAGAAAATGGTCTACAACCGCTGTGGCCGCTCCGGCCTGAAGCTGCCGGCAATCTCGCTCGGCCTGTGGCATAATTTCGGCAACGACACGCCGCACAGGACCAAGCAGGCGATCGCGCGCAAGGCCTTCGACCTCGGCATCACGCATTTCGACCTTGCCAACAATTACGGTCCGCCACCCGGCTCGGCCGAGACCGCTTTCGGTGAAATCCTGCGCACCGACTTCGCCGCCTACCGCGACGAGCTGATCATCTCGACGAAGGCCGGCTACGAGATGTGGGCCGGACCCTACGGCGAATGGGGCGGGCGCAAATACATTCTGGCCAGCCTCGACCAGAGCCTGAAGCGCATGGGGCTCGACTATGTCGATATCTTCTATTCGCATCGTTTCGACCCCGACACGCCGCTGGAAGAGACCATGGGCGCGCTCGACCATGCCGTGCGCTCGGGCAAGGCGCTCTATGCCGGCATCTCGTCCTACAATTCGCAGCGCACACGCGAGGCCGCCGATATCTTGAAGCAGCTTGGCACGCCTTGCGTCATCCACCAGCCGAGCTATTCGATGCTGAACCGCTGGGTGGAGGAAGATGGCTTGCTCGACACGCTCGAAGGGCTCGGCGTCGGCTCCATCGTGTTCTCGCCGCTGGCGCAAGGCATGCTGACCAACAAGTATCTCGGCGGCATTCCCGATGGCAGCCGTGCCTCCCAGGGCAAGTCGCTGAAGACAGCCTTCATCAACGACAAGACCATCGCCAACATCAAGGCGCTCGACGCCATCGCCGGCAAGCGCGGGCAGACGCTGGCGCAGATGGCGCTGGCCTGGGTGCTGCGCAAGGGCAGGGTGACATCGGCGCTGATCGGCGCCAGCCGGCCGGAGCAGGTCGAGGACTGCGTCGGCGCGCTCAAGGTGCTCGATTTCAGCGATGCCGAACTCGCCGAGATCGACACCTATGCGCGCGAATCCGACATTAATCTGTGGGCGGCTTCCGCCGAGCGCAAAGGCCCGCCGCGAAAATAAGTCCTCTCGATAAGCCGGCAAGCAAAACGGCGGGAACCTCTCCCGCCGTTTTGCTTGAAAGCGAACAGCGCTGCTTCAGGGCGTTTTCGGTTTCTGGGCGGTGCCCAGTCCCGCCTTGGGCTTTGCCGGCGCCGGAGCCGAGGTCTTCATCTTCGCCTCGATCCAGCCGGTGTAGTTGGCCAGCCGCGTGTAGATGCCGTAGGCCTCCTTGTGGCCGCACGCCGCACTGCCGTCAGCCGGGCCTTCGCCCCAGCTGACGACGCCGACCTGGACCGGGCCTTCGGCACCGGTCATGAACAGCGGGCCGCCGCTGTCGCCGTTGCAGGCATCGCGCACGCCGCTGGTGGTGCCGGCGCAGATCATGTTGCCGGTCAGCGGGTCGGTCATGTCGGCGGCGATCGCATTGGCTGCCGCGTCGATGCCTTTTTCCGAATAGCGCATACGGCGGGACAGATCACCGAGCGCTGCCTTCAGATCACGCGCATAGATGGCCTTGATGCCGCTGTTGCAGGCCTGGTTCGGCTGCAGATCGAGATCGACAACCATCAGCGTGGTCGGAAAGGTGCCGTCCTGCATCTTGCCCCAGCCGGTGACGGTCGTCTTGCCGGTGTCGGGGGTTGCCTCATGGGCGACCTTGATGGTCGGCGCGTCGGCCGGTTCGGCAAGCCGGAGCAGGGCGAGATCGTTGTCGAGCGTTTGCTCGCTGTAGGCTTCGTTGACGATGACCTCCACCACCTTGTGGCGCTTGCCCTCGCTGAGATCGGTTGCACCGGTCAGCACGGTGACGCTCTCCGGCGAAACCGGCTGACCCTTGTCGTTGAGGCAGTGTGCTGCCGTCAGCACCCATTGCGGCGCGATCAGGCTGCCGCCGCAGAATTGGGCGTTGGCCTGCGAGGCCGGGTTCTCGTCCAGCCTGTCGGTGGTGAGC
>NZ_RZQI01000243.1:0-7148 GCF_003998335.1 Mesorhizobium sp. M7A.F.Ca.CA.002.05.1.1
ATGGTTGGCAAGCATGTCCGGTCTCTCGAAGAACGGCTTGGCGTTCGCCTGCTCAACCGGACCACACGCCGGCAGAACCTGACCGATTTCGGCCGCGCTTACTATGAACGCTGTCGGGTGGTGCTGGCCGAGGCCGACGCCGCAGATGCGCTCGCCGCCGACCAGTTTTCGGAGCCACGCGGAAAACTGCGCGTCACCATGCCGGCGCATTTCGGTCGCCACTGCGTGACGCCCGTGCTGCTGAAACTCGCCCGGCAATATCCGATGCTGGAACTCGATCTATCTCTCAGCGATCGCTTCGCCGATCTTGCCGAGGATGGCTACGATCTCGCCATTCGGACCGGTGCTCTGGGCGACAAGGCGGGGGTGATCGCACGCCGCGTCGCGCGCCAGGACATGGTCGTCTGCGCCGCACCTTCCTATCTCAGAAATCATGGCGAACCGCGACAGATCGAGGATCTCGCCGACCATCAGGCAATTGTCTACCGCCGGCTCGGCCAGATCATTCAGCCCTGGCTATTTGCTCGAGAGGGGCAACCGGTGCAGGAGATCATACCGACCGGCCGTCTGCGGCTCGACGATCTCGATGCCATCGCTGACGCGGCTGCCGACGGCATGGGCCTTGCCTGGTTGCCCTGGTGGCTGGTGCGCGAGCGCATTGAAGCCGGCGTTCTGCTGGCGCTGTTGCCGGATCAGCCGCGATATCTCTACGACTGCCACGCCCTTTGGCTGCAGACACCGCATCTGCCGCTGAAGGTGCGGCTGGCCGTCGATGCGCTGGCGGCTGCCTTGCCGAAGTCGATGGCCTAACCGCAACGTCGCAATCGCTCTCAGTTGAGATCGCGCGGATACTCCTTGACCTCGCTGCGGTCGACGATCAGCTCATCGCCATCATGGGCGGTGATGTGGGTCTCGATCCGCCAGACCTTTCGCAGCGCCCTTACCGTCGCCTTCACTGAAAGCCGCACCTGCCAGTCGCCGCGACCATAGGACTTGTCCCAGGTGCAGGTGCCGACCGCCGAGTTCGGATCGTCGGGGTGGATGATGAACCGGTCGACATGCCTCGCCGAGAGCACCATTCCCGTATGTGGATGCCGCACCGTGCCGCCATCATTGGCGACCTGATAGACGGTCTCGCCGGTGACCTGGTCCGTCGACACCGAACGCTGGAAGCCGTCGCCCTTGGCCAGCACCTCTTGCTCCATCGGCGCGGCGCTTTCCGGAGTCAGGAAAACCCCCAGTGTGTCGTCCAGCTTCTGCTGCGCGCGCACCGGCAGGATCAGCCGGCTGTCGCCGCAATGGATCGACAACGTCGCCTGCTCGGCCGTCGGGAAGACGATCGGCCAATGCGATGTCGCCAGCGCCAGCCGGATACGCTCGCCGACCTCGAAACGCTGCCCGCAGCAGCGCAGCTTGACGCGGACGGTCTCCGCCTGGCCCGGCACCATGGGTGCGATGTCCAGATCATCGTTGCGATGGCTCAGATTGAGGATGCCGTAGCTGATACGCGAGGCGGCACCTTCAGGGAATACCTGCGACAGCGTGGCGGACAGAAGGGCGACGGGCTTGTCGGAGGAGAGCTTGACCTCGAATTCGGGGAAGCCAAGGATCTCGACCGCTTCGGTCAACGGCGCCGTCTCGAAGATCAGGGCATTGCCTTCTTCCATGCGCTGGTCGACCGGCAAGGTCGGCATCACGCCATAGCCGCACCAGGCGCCGGACGACAGGCCGGCCGTCTGTGGCGATGAAACCTCCAGGATCGCGTTTGCGCCCTTGGCTTCGCTCAGCACATGCGGCGCAAGGTTCAGCACCTTTTCGCCGACGCCGGGTCCCGGCCACGCCGGTTCCGCCACCCAGCGGCCGGGCCGCTCGTCATAGATCGCCGCCGGCCGTGCGGGATCCTGAATCCAGGCGCGCAGCATCGGCTCGTCGGCAATGCCGGTGTCGATGCCCTTGAGATATTGATCCCACCAGCGCAGGCACTCCTGCAGGAAGCCGATACGCGGTCCGGGCATGGCGAAGTGCGGATATTTGTGGCCCCAGGGTCCGATCAGGCCCTTGCGAGGACCGCTCAGTTTTTCCAGCATCCGGAAGATCGGATTGGGATAGCCGTCGGCCCAGCCGCCGACGGCATAGACCGGGATCTCGACATCGGAATAATCCTCGCAGATCGAACCGTGCTTGTAGAAATCGTCGCGGCGCTGGTGTTCGAACCAGTCCTGCATCCAGATGCCGTTGCCGTTCAGCCGTTGCTCCCAAAGCTCGCGCCAGCGGTCGCCGACAACAAGCGGATCCGGTGGCGTCATGGCGATGGCCCAAGCGGTGGTTCCCCACATCAGATTGTCGCACATCATCGCGCCGCCGAGATAATGCACGTCATCATTATAGCGGTCGTCGGTCGAGCACAGCGAGACGACGGCTTTCAGCGCCGGCGGGCGGCGGGCGGCGACCTGCAGCCCGTTGAAGCCGCCCCAGCTGATGCCGATCATGCCGACACTACCCGAGCACCAAGATTGCCGGGCCAGCCATTCGATGACCGCCAGGCAGTCATCCTGCTCCTGCTTCAGATACTCACCCTTGCACAGCCCCTCGCTGTCGCCCGAGCCGCGCATATCGACCCGCACGCCGGCATAGCCGTGACCGGCGAAATAGGGATGCGTCAGCGCATCGCGCTCCACCGTTCCGTCACGCTTGCGATATGGCAGATATTCCAGGATCGCCGGCACCGGATCGGCCTCCGCGTCTTCCGGCAACCAGATGCGTGCGGCCAGCTTGACGCCGTCCGGCATCGGAATCCACAAATTCTCGATCTCGCGGACTTTGCGCGGGAAATCGGTGACGACGCGGATATCTTGCATGGCGGCTCCTCTCAACGCCCGGCCGACACTTGCGCCGGTGGCGATCCTTATGTGTTCAGCGGGAAATGGCAGGTCAGACGGCTGTCGCCAACTGCGACCGGGACGGGGACATCCACCGTGCAGCGGCCCTGGGCCTGCGGACAGCGTGTGTGAAATTCGCAGCCTGAAGGGCGCGCCAACAAGGACGGAACGTCAGCCGGCAGCGTGATACGCTGATGCACCCTGTCGGGATCGGGCTCTGGATTGGCCGAGAGAAGGGCCGCCGTATAGGGATGATGCGGCGCGCGGAAGATCGCTTCGGTTTCGCCCTGTTCGATGAAGCGTCCGAGATACATCACCGCCATGCGGTCGGCGATCTGGCGCACGACATGCAGATTGTGGGTGATGATCAGCATCGACAGGCCCATGCGGTCACGCAGGTCGTTGAGCAGGTTCAGCACCTCTCCCTGCACCGAGACGTCGAGGCCGGCTGTCGGCTCGTCGGCGACGACCAGCACCGGGTCCAGCGCGATCGCCCGCGCCACACCGACGCGGCGCGCCTGGCCGCCGGAAAGCTGGTGCGGGTAGCGGTCGGCGAAATCGCGCGGCAGCCCGACCAGTGCAAGAAGTCGTGTGACTTCGGCGTTGAGATCGCGATCCGACAGTCCGTGGATGACGAAAGGCTCCGACAGCAGCGACCGCACGCTGAGCCGCGGCGACAACGATCCGACCGGATCCTGGAACATCATCGGCATGCGCCGCCGCACCGGTTTCATGGCGGCGTTGGACAGGCCTTGCAGTTCCTGCCCTTCAAACAGGATCGTGCCCGCTTTCACCGGCTGAAGACCGTTGAGCGTGCGCGCCAGCGTCGTCTTGCCCGAGCCGGATTCGCCGACCAATGCGAAGGTGCTGCCTCGTTGAAGCGTGAAGCTGACACCGGACACCGCTTCGATCTCGGTGGCTCGCCCGGCAAGTCTGGCGGACAGGCCGCCAACCCGGAACGAGACACGCAGATCGCTGACACGGAGCAGGTCGTCGGAACTCATGCGTTCATCGCTCCCAAGGGAATGTCCGCATGCCAGCAGCGGGCGATGTGAGACCCACCGAGGATTGCGCTGGGAGGCGTCGTCAGGCATTGGGCGTCGGCGCGATCGCAGCGCGGCTGGAAGACGCAGCCGCTTGGTCGGCGGCGCAGATCCGGCAAGGTCCCGGCGATGGTCGGCAGGCGGGCAACCCGCTGCGACAGCCGCGCGGGATCACAGGCCAAAAGCTTCTGCGTGTAGGGATGGCGCGCATCGTGGAAGATCTCGCGAGTCGTGCCGCTCTCCACCACCTCACCGGCATACATCACGATCATCTCGTCGCAGAGTTCGGCAATCACGCCCAGATGATGCGAGATGAACAGCACCGAGCAGCCGATGTCGCGCTGCAGATCCTTGAGCAGTTCGATAGTGGCCACCTCCAGCGTCGCATCGAGCGCAGTCGTCGGCTCGTCGGCGATCAGCAGCGCCGGTTCCATCATCAGCGCCATGGCGATGGCGATGCGCTGCTTCATGCCGCCGGAGAACTCGTGCGGAAACTGCGTCAGCCGGCTTTCCGGATCGGGAATGCGAACCTTGCGCAGCATGGCGACCGAGCGCGCATCCTTGTCCCGCTTCGACAGGTTCGAGCGATACTGGATGTCGCGCATCTGGCGCCCCACCGACAGCACCGGGTTGAGCGCGCCCATCGGATCCTGGAACACGGTGGCGATCCTGAGACCGCGCAAGCCGCGCATCGCGGTGGGGTCGAGCCGGGCAAGGTCCTTGTCGCCCTCGAAGATGATCTCGCCCGATGTGATTTCACCATTGTCGGCGAGCAGGCCGAGAATGGCGTTGATGAGCGTCGATTTCCCGCAGCCGGATTCGCCGACCACGCCGACGCTGCGGTTGGCCGGCACGGAAAAGCTCACCTGCTTCAGCGCCTCCAATCGCCCACTCTCGGTGTGGAAGGCGACGCTCAGATTCTTGACCTCGAGAACCGTCATGAGCGTCCCTTCAGCCTGGGATCGAAGAGGTCGCGCAGCGTCTCGCCGAAGAAGGTGAAACCGAGTGTCGTCAGCACGATCGGCAGGCCGCCGGCAATCACGATCCAGTAGGAATCGCGAATGTTGGCGAAGCCGTCATTGAGGATCGCGCCCCAGCTCGGCGTCGGCGGCCGCACGCCGAGCCCGAGAAAGCTCATGCCGGCCTCGATCGCCACCACCACGGGAATGTCCATCGATATCAAGATCAGGATCGGGCCGATGATGTTGGGCAGGATATGGACGCGCAGGATGCGGCCCGCACTGGCGCCCATCGAGCGCGCCGCCATGACATGTTCGGCTGATTTGAGCACCAGCGTCTGGGTTCTGATGATGCGGGCATAACCCGGCACATTGACCAGCATCACCACCAGCACCACCGCGTAGAGCGAGGGGCCGAACAGGGTGACCAGCGTCAGCGCCAGCATAACGGTGGGAAAGCTCTTCACCGCGTCGAAGATCAGCAGCAGCACATTGTCGAGCCAGCGCGGCCCATAGCCTGCGATCAGCCCCAGCACGACGCCGACAACCAGCGACACCGCTGTCGCGCCCAGCGCGATCAAAAGCGCGACGCGCCCGCCATAGAGCACCCGGGTGAGAAGATCGCGGCCGAGATGGTCGGTGCCGAGCAGATGCAGCAGGCTCGGCGAAGCGAAGCGTTCGGCCGGCGATATCTTGCTCGGCGCATAGCTGGTCAGGAGGCTGGCGAAGACCGCTGACAGCACCACGACCGTCACCAGCGTCAGGCCGATGGCGCCCAGCGGCTCGCGCATGATGCGGCGCACGGTGCGCCATATCATGCCGAGACGGAAGCTGCGGGACGGCAGCTCAGTTGAAACTTGATCTGACACGGGGATCCAATAGGCCGACCAGAATGTCGGCCGCTACGTTGACGAGGACGAAGAAGACCGTGGTGACCAGCACGGCTCCGGAGACGATGGGGTAGTTGCGCACCGAGATCGCCTCATAGACCAGCTTGCCGATGCCGGGGCGGGCGAAGACGATTTCGGCGAAAACGGAAGACGACAGCATGTGGCCGATGCCGACGCCGAGCAAGGTGATCGTCGGCAGCACGGCGATACGCAGCGCGTAGGTGTAGACGATCCGGTGCTCGGTCAGGCCGAAGGCGCGCGCCGTGCGGATATGGCTGGCCTCCAGTGTCTCCAGCATCGAGGCGCGCACCATGCGCGAGATGTAGCCGATCCAGCCAAGGCCGACCGCTAGAGACGGCAGGATGAGGTGCTGAAGCCGGCTGGCGAGGTCGCCCGGTTCGCCGGCGCCGATCGCCGGCAGCCATTGCAGGGCGACCGCAAACACCAGCAGCGAATAGATGGCGACGACGAAGGATGGCACGGCGATCATCGCCACCGACAGCACCCCGATCACCTGATCGACAAAGCCGCCGCGCCGCACCGCCGCGATGCAGCCAAGCGGGATGCCCAGCGCCACCGACCACGTGATGCCGCCGACCACCAGCGCCAGCGTGAACGGAAGCTGTTCCATCACCACGTCCAGGACCGGCCGGTTCGACAGAACCTCGGTGCCGAGATCGCCATGCAAGGCAGAGCCGTAGAAGTTCACGAATTGCCGCCAGACAGGTTGATCCAAGCCCATACGCTCGCGCAGCGCCTCCTTCATCTCCGGCGTCGCGCGTGGCCCCAGCGCGACGGAGGCCGGGTCTCCGGGAATGAGGTAGACCATGGCGAACATCATCATCATGGCGACGCTGATGATGATGGCGCCAAGCCACAGACGCTTGAGGGCGTAGCGGATCATTTTCGGTACCTGTCGGATGGTCTTTGGCCGGGGCGAGCCCCGCCCGCCGATATCATGCCGGTTTGAAGTCGGTGAACACGGGTTCGCCGTTCGGCTTCAGGCCGGCCACAAGCGTGTCTCGATTCATGATGCCGGTGACCTCATGCGTCAGGAAAATGTAGTTGCCGTTCTCCTCCATCAGGTCCTGAAGCTTCTTGTAGATGACATCGCGCTTTGCCGGGTCGAGCTCGACCATGCCCTCGGCGTTGAGCTTGTCGAATTCCTCGCTGGAAAAACGCTCCCAGTTCCAGACGCCGATCTGGTCGCGGGTGAACCAGGCGGTGGCCCAGCTCGGGTCCGGCTGCATGGAGAAGCGGCTGATGATCATCTGCAGCTTCTTGTAGTAGTCGCCTTCCTTGGCGCCAAGCGTCCAGAAGGTGCCGCTGTCGTTCTGCTTGATCTCCACAGTGAGACCGACATCCTGCAGGTTCGAC
>NZ_RZQI01000244.1:0-7148 GCF_003998335.1 Mesorhizobium sp. M7A.F.Ca.CA.002.05.1.1
GACCGGCGGACCGTTGTTCAGCATGCGCATGCGCGCGGCCGCGGTCAGGGGCAACTGGCACATCTGGGCCGACACCTACGCCATCGCCAACAAGCCGGGCGGCTTCCTTGCCGGCGGCCGCGGCGACGAACTGGCGGTGCAGGCCAGCCTGCCGCGCGAAGTCTGGGGTTTTTGGGCCGATCGCGGCGCCACAATCATCCAGACGGACGAGCCGAAGGCAGCCATCGTATGGCTGACGGCGAATGGTTTTCGCGTGCCTTATGCCAATGAGGCGCGGCCGGCCGAGCCGGCGAATACGGCGAGTATCAACTAGAGGCTCGCCGCTGGAACAGCGATCTCCCCCCTTGAGGGGGAGATGGCCGGCAGGCCAGAGGGGGTCGCCGCGCACAGAGCGCCAACCTTCATCTGCCGCAGGAGGTCGCGCCCGGTCGTGCCGACCCCCTCTGTCGCCTTTGGCGACATCTCCCCCTCAAAGGGGGAAACTGGTCGCGCCTTACGCCGCCTTGGCCATCCCATCCAACTCCTGAAGCACATCCCCTGAAAGCTTGAGTTCAGCCGCAGCGAGGTTCTCCCGCAAATGTCCGACCGACGATGTGCCGGGAATCAGCAAGATGTTGGGCGCGCGGCGCAGCAGCCAGGCGAGCGCAATCTGCATTGGCGTGGCGCCGAGGCGCGTTGCGACGTCCGACAGGGTGGAGGATTGCAGCGGGTTGAAGCCGCCGAGCGGGAAGAACGGCACATAGGCGATGCCGTCGCGGGCAAGGTCGTCGATCAGGGCGTCGTCGCCGCGATGCGCAAGATTGTACTGATTCTGCACGCAGACGATCTCGGCGATACGGCGCCCTTCGGCGATCTGCGCCGGCGTCACGTTGCTCAGCCCGATATGCCTGACCAAACCTTTTTGCTGAAGCCCGGCCAGGATGGTGAGTGGCGCTTCGATCGATCCCTCGGCGGGGCCATGGGTATCGAACATGATGCGCAGGTTGACGACGTCGAGCACATCGAGCCCAAGATTGCTTAGATTGTCGTGCACCGCCTGGGTCAGCGCCTCGGGAGAGAAAGCCGGCAGCCAGGAGCCATCGGGCCCGCGCCGCGCACCGATCTTGGTGACGATGACGAGATCGTCGGGGTAGGGTGCCAGTGCTTCGCGGATCAGCCGGTTGGTGACGTGCGGGCCGTAGAAGTCGCTGGTATCGATATGGTCGATCCCCTGCGCAATCGCCTCGCGCAGCACGGCCAATGCCGCGTCATGGTCCTTGGGCGGCCCGAACACGCCGGGCCCGGCGAGCTGCATGGCGCCGTAGCCGAGCCGCTTCACGGTGCGGCTGCCAAGCTTGAAGGTGGCGGGGGCGAAGGTGCCGGATTGTTGGATATTGGACATGATTGATCTCCTTTGAGGAGGCAGAGATAGGCGCTGCCCAACCTCGTGATAATCCGGTACAATCCACACAGGCCGTGCGGAATGGCGAACAATGATGGACCTCAGTGACCTGAACGCCTTCGTGGCGGTGGCGCGCGCCGGCGGTTTTCGCGATGGCGCGCGTGCGAGCGGCGGCAGCGCCTCCGGCTTGAGTGAGGCGGTGCGTCGCCTGGAAGCGCAGCTTGGTGTCAGGTTGTTCAATCGCACGACGCGCAGCGTTGTCCCGACCGAGGCGGGCCTCAGCCTGCTGGAGCGGCTCGGCCCGGCGCTGTCGGAGGTGGAGGCGGCGCTGGATGTGGTGAACGGCTTTCGCGACAGGCCGGCGGGTTCGCTGCGTCTCAATGTGCCGGTCAGCGCCGCGCGGCTGATATTGCCGGATATCGTGCCGGGTTTCCTCGCCGCCTATCCCGGCATCCGTCTGGAAGTGATCGCCGATGAGAACTTTGTCGATGTGCTGGCGGCCGGGTGTGACGCCGGCATCCGCTATGACGAGCGGCTGGAGCAGGACATGATCGCGGTGCCGATCGGACCGCGCGTGCAGCGCTTCGCCACCGCTGCCAGCCCTGCCTATCTTGCTCGTCATGGGCGGCCGCAACACCCGAGCGACCTGCTTGGCCACTCTTGCGTGCGCGGGCGCTTTGCCAGCGGTGCGATGCTGCCTTGGGAGTTCGAGCGCGACGGTGAGGTGGTGCGGGTCGATCCGACAGGGCCGCTGATCGTGCGGATCGGCGGCGCGACCGATCTTGCCGTCGATGCGGCCATCGCCGGCACCGGCATCATCGGCCTCTTCGAGGGCTGGCTTCGCCCCTACTTCGAAAGCGGCGCGCTTGAGCCCATTCTCGAACCGTGGTGGCCGAGTTTTCCCGGACCGTTCCTCTATTATCCCGGCCGGCGGCTGGTGCCGGCCCCGCTGCGGGCGTTCATCGACTATATCAAGGGCGGCAAGGCCTGACCTGTTTATGCCGGCGCCTTCACCCCACCCGGCGCTACGCGCCGACCTCCCCATCGAGGGGAGGTAGGGCGTCGCGCTCTTCTACCTCCCCTCGATGGGGAGGTCGCGCCGCAGGCGCGGGTGGGGTGACTGCCGAGCCGCAAACAAAAAGGCCGCCCGGAGGCGGCCTTTTCGATTGTCTGAAGCTGCGGAACGCTTAGCGCTTCGAGAACTGGAACGAACGACGGGCTTTCGCCTTGCCGTACTTCTTGCGCTCGACGACGCGGCTGTCGCGGGTCAGGAAGCCGCCCTTTTTGAGCACGGCGCGCAGCGTCGGCTCGTAATAGGTCAGCGCCTTGGAGATGCCGTGACGCACGGCGCCAGCCTGGCCGGAGAGACCGCCGCCGACAACGGTCGCGACGATGTCGTACTGGCCGGCGCGGTTGGAGGCGATGATCGGCTGGTTGAGGATCATCTGCAGGACCGGACGCGCGAAATAGGTCGCGAATTCCTTGTCGTTGACGATGATCTTGCCGGAACCCGGCTTCACCCAGACGCGCGCAATGGCGTTCTTGCGCTTGCCGGTGGCATAGGCGCGGCCCGACTTGTCGAGCTTCTGGACGTGGACGGGGGCTGCCGGCTGGGTATTGGTGTTGCCGGTGGCGGCGCCCAGTTCTGCGAGCGAGGAAAGCTCAGCCATCTTATGCGACCTTCTTGTTCTTGGCGTTCAGCTTGGCCACGTCGAGCACGACGGGCTGCTGTGCGACATGCGGATGCTCGGCACCTGCATAGACGCGCAGGTTCTTCATCTGGCGACGGCCGAGCGGGCCACGTGGGACCATGCGCTCAACGGCCTTCTCGACGACACGCTCGGGGAAACGACCCTCGAGCAGCTGGCGCGCGGTGCGCTCCTTGATGCCGCCTGGGTGGCCGGTGTGCCAGTAATAGACCTTGTCGGTGAACTTCTTGCCGGTGAACACCACCTTGTCGGCATTGATGACAATGACGTTGTCGCCGTCGTCGACATGCGGGGTGAAGGTCGGCTTGTGCTTGCCGCGAAGATGATTGGCGATGACAGTGGCCAGACGACCGACGACGAGACCTTCGGCGTCGATCAGGATCCACTTCTTCACCACATCCGCAGGCTTCTGCGAAAAGGTTGTCATGTTTTCTGCTCTCGGTTCTGACCTTCATAAGAGAAGGCGTTTCTTGTTGCTTGGATTGTCGGAAGGACGCTGCCCGCCGCCAATAACAAAACGGCGGCCTTTGCGGGCCGCTGCTTCGTGAGGGCTTATAGGCGAGGGTGGTGATCGCGTCAAGGCGCGCGAAAAGGAGAATATCTGACAAAATGCGGCGAAAACAATAAGTTAAGTGAAAGGTATTATTTTACCACATCGCCATTCCGCTTCGGCGGGATCGAATAGGTGCCGGTGGCGTGCGCCACCGTGTGCCCGTCCGGGCCGGCAACGATGTCGATGTCGAACACCATCAGGCTCTTGCCCAGCTTCAGGATGCGGCAGTGGCCGTCGATCGGTCCGGCCTCTGCCTTGCGCACGAAATTGATGTCGAGGTTGACGGTAACGGAAAGCGCATCCGGCCCGGCATGGCTGAGCACGCAGACGTAGCCGCCAATGTCGGCCAGCGTGAACAGCGAAGGGCCGGACACCGTGCCGCCCGGACGCAGGTGCCGCTCGCCGGCGTTGAGCCGCACGGTGCAGCCGCCGGGGAACACGTCGATCGCCTCGAAATATTTGAACTGCTCGTTGAGCTGCGGATAGACGGTCTCCATCAGCGCATTGACTTGTTGCGCGGTCAGAACCGGCTTCAAATTGGTTTGGGCGGGCATGTCGGTCTCTCGTTTTGGCCGACCTGTATGGGCGCGGCGCGGCATTTCTGACAACCTTCGTCCCCTGGCGCAAGCGATCGGTGTTGGACGAAACCTGATCCGGTATTAGATAGCCCAGGCGGAATCGCGGAGACCTTATCCATGGCCGAAATCCTTGCCATCAAGCCTGCCGCCGTTGAAGGTCCGGTTGTTGCACAACTGGACAAGGGCGTGCTGCGCCTGACGCTCGCCAATCCGCCAGCCAACGCGCTGTCGCTGGCGGTGATGGCGGCGCTGACGGCCGAACTCGAGCGCGCCAAGGCCGACAAGGCCGTTCGCGTCATCGTTTTGTCGGCGGCCGGCAAGGTGTTCTGCGCCGGCCATGATCTCAAGGAAATGACGGCGCGCCGCACTGACGCCGATCATGGCAAGGCCTTCTTCGCAGAGACGTTTGCCGCTTGTGCGACGCTGATGCAGGCCATCGTGCGCCATCCCGTGCCTGTGATCGCCGAGGTTGACGGCCTTGCCACCGCCGCTGGGCTGCAACTGGTCGCCAGCTGCGATCTGGCGATCGCCTCGCACGAAGCGACCTTCTGCACGCCGGGCGTCAATATCGGGCTGTTTTGCTCGACGCCGATGGTGGCGCTGTCGCGCAACGTTTCGCGCAAGCATGCCATGGAGATGCTGCTGACCGGAGAGACGATCGATGCGGCGACCGCCAAGGAGTTCGGCCTGGTCAACCGCGTCGTGCCGCGCGAATACCTGAATCAGATCGTCACCAAATACGCGCAAACCATTGCTTCCAAATCATCTTTGGTGGTCAAGACCGGCAAGGAAGCCTTTTACGCCCAGGCTGAAATGGGCCTCGCGGACGCCTATGCCTATACCGGCCGGATCATGGTCGAGAACATGCTTGCGCGCGACGCGGAGGAGGGCATCGGCGCCTTCATCGGCAAGCGCAAGCCGGAATGGAAGGACGAGTAAGGAGAACGTCATGGAACCGCGCATCTCCATCATCACCATTGCTACCGATGATCTAGACCGCGCCGTGCGCTTCTACGAAGAGATGGGCTTGAAGCGGCATGCCGCCATCACCGACGGGGTCGCCTTCTTCCAGATGGGCGGCGTCATCCTCGGCCTGTTCCCGCGCGCCAGCGCAGAAGAGGATTCCGGCATCGCCTTCGCCGCGGCGCCATCGGCGGTCTACCTCGCCTACAACACTCGTTCCGACGCCGAAGTCGACGACGTGCTCGCCAGGGCGGAAAAAGCCGGCGGCCGCATCGTCAAGCCGGCCGGCCGGGCCTTTTGGGGCGGCTGGTACGGCTATTTCGCCGACGCCGACGGGCATGTCTGGGAAGTGGCGCACAATCCTGCCTTTCCGATCGCGGAAGACGGCACGATTTCGCTACCTGGCTGATGGCCCATCGCAAGCAGCTGACGCGGCTAAAGGCTCCCTATCTGAAGCGCATCCTGCTCGACGCCGAGCGCGTGGCGGACTGGGAGAAATATCCCTGGAATCTACCGCTGTTTCGCGGCCATGAGTTCGAACTCGAATTCACCACGCCGATCACCATCATTGTCGGCGAGAACGGCACCGGCAAATCGACGCTGCTCGAGGCGATCGGCGCACTGGCCGGCTATGACGAAGCCGGCGGCGGCAAGGGATATATGCCAGTCGACCATTCCAGCGCTATCGACAAGAGTGGTGCTGCGTTGGCCAACGCATTCCGTGGTCACTGGCTGCCGAAAGTCACCGCCGGCTGGTTCTTTCGCGCCGAATCCTTCTACTCCGTGGCCCGCTATCTCGATCAGGCAGCGCTGCAGTCTGGCGGGGCGCCGCCGGACTTCCTGTCCTGGTCGCATGGCGAGGGCTTTATCCGATTTTTCGAGGAGCGCTGCCGCAGGCAGGGCATCTACATCCTTGACGAACCCGAGAGCGCACTGTCGCCGACGCGACAGATCGAGCTGCTCAAGATGCTGCGGCGCATGGACCAGTCGGGCACCGCGCAAGTGATCATGGCGACGCATTCGCCGCTGCTGATGGCTTGTCCCGGCGCGCGGCTGTTCCGCATCAGCCGCTTCGGGCTCGACCCGACCGATTTCAGCGATACCGATCATTTTCGCATGATGCGCGACTTCTGTACCGATCCGCAGGCGTTCATGGAGGAAGCGCTGCGGGAGGATGACGCGTGAGCGCCGGCGACGATGATCTCAACTGGCGCGTCGAGCAGGCATGCCGCGAAGGCTGGCCGGCGGCGACCGGGGCGATCTTTGATGGCTGGCTCCTGCGGCGCTCCGGCGGACGGATCCGGCGCACCAATTCGGCCAATCCCTTGCGCGGCCAGCGTGGCGCGCCGGATGCTGTCATCGGCGCCGCCGAGTCCTTCTACATCGGCCACGGCCAGACGCCCTTGTTTCGGGTTCCCGACATCGCCGGCGAGCTCGAAGCCATACTCGACCATCGCGGATACCAGCCGGAAGGCGGCACGATCCATCTCCATGCCGGGATCGGCGACCTGGCTGAAGTCCGCGATGAGCAGGTCACCGTTTCGAAAGTGCCGGGCGAGGACTGGCTCGCGGCGCGGTTCCGCATGGGGACCTTTGACGACGCCGAGTGCCGCATCTTTCGCGAGATGACCGGGCTGATCGTCGGCGACCGGGCGTTCGTATCCTGTGAACGCGACAGCGAAATTGCCGCCTTGGCCTATGGCGTCATCCGCAATGGCCTGCTTGTGGTGGAATCGGTTGAAACCGATGGCCGTTTCAGGCAGCAAGGTCTGGGCCGCAAGACTGTCGGCGGCCTCATCGGCTGGGCGCGGCGGGCAGGGGTTCACGCCGCATGCTTGCAGGTGGTGGTCGACAACACGCCGGCTCGCGCTCTCTATGCCTCGCTTGGGTTCAGCCGTGAACTTTACCGATACCACTACCGCAGGAAGCCGCATGAACCACGATAGCTACGACAACACCTACAT
>NZ_RZQI01000245.1:0-7137 GCF_003998335.1 Mesorhizobium sp. M7A.F.Ca.CA.002.05.1.1
GGAAAGCTCGCTTCGACAATCAGCGTCTCGTGGTCGCCCGGCAGCACAGCGATGCCGAAATCGGACCTCGCGGGCGCTGGTAGCGCCGCGAAACTCGCCTTCACCAGCGCTGCGTCCTCGGCATTGTCCGGATCGGAGGCGGGGTCGACGGTCAGCCGCGTCTGC
This sequence comes from Mesorhizobium sp. M7A.F.Ca.CA.002.05.1.1, assembly GCF_003998335.1. Lineage (NCBI taxonomy): Bacteria > Pseudomonadati > Pseudomonadota > Alphaproteobacteria > Hyphomicrobiales > Phyllobacteriaceae > Mesorhizobium > Mesorhizobium sp. M7A.F.Ca.CA.002.05.1.1. The sequence goes on from NZ_RZQI01000245.1 coordinate 166, forward strand.
ACCGGAATGCAGATCGTTTCGCAGATGCCGAGAAAGATGTCGGCATCGATCAACGCCGGCTGGTTCGGCGCCGCCAGCGTGAATGTCACCGGCAGAGAAACCGGATAGTTGTAGCCTGCCCATTTGCCATAGCCGTCGTCATGGCGCTGCGGCGCCGGAAACGATAGCGCTGCGTCGGCGATGTTGGTGCTGGCTGAAATGTCGAGTTGCGGTGGCACGCCCGCGTCGCCCGGATCGCGCCAATATGTCTTCCAGCCGGGCTTGAGCGCTATGTCGAGAACGCCCTGGATGCGGCCGGTGTCGTCGGCTTTGCCTGAGGTCACCAGCCGGACCTTGCCGCCTTCGCTGTTGTACCACGCCGATGAGGAGGCGGCGGCGGGAAGAGCGGTTGCCGATCCGATGGCGGCGCCGAGCAGCAGGATTTTCAAGCTTCGCATGGCGGTGATTTGATCGTCCGTTCGTGGCCGCGCAATGATTTCATGGCCTTGCCGGTATCATATTTGCGTGACTTCGAGGGAGAAGAATGTTCGAGCCGCCGCCACAAGCTTTGGTCGAATCCAGCACGGCGCATCTTTTCGGCGCTTTGGAAACGCGTTACGCTCCCTTCATGGACTTGTTGCGCCACAAGAAGACGGTCGCCAGTCGCGGCTTTCTCGACGATCAGTTCCTGATTGCCATGCCCGGCATGAAGGACGACCGTTTCACGCGCTCGGTCATCTATGTCTGCGCACATTCCGATGAAGGCGCCATGGGCCTGATCATCAACCAGACGCAGCAGATGCTGTTTCCGGACTTGCTCGTGCAACTGGGCATCATGAACGAGCAGGAGGCGATCCGATTGCCGGCTCAGGCCCGCGATTTCGTCGTGCGCAATGGCGGCCCCGTGGACCGCAGCCGGGGCTTCGTCCTGCATTCGGGAGACTATCGGGTGGAATCGTCGCTGACCGTTTCCGACGACATCTGCCTGACGGCGACCGTCGACATATTGCGCGCCATATCGTCCGGCCGCGGGCCTCGTCATGCGCTGATGGCGCTCGGCTATTCCGGCTGGGGCGCCGGCCAACTGGAGACCGAGATCGCCGAAAATGGCTGGCTGACCTGTCCGGCCAATGCCGAGCTTCTGTTCGACACCGATATCGAGCGCAAATACGACCGGATCCTCGCCTCGATCGGTATCGACCTTGCGCATCTCAGCCTGGCGGCCGGGCACGCCTGATCCGCTCACGCTTGCGTCAGCGGATACTGCTCTTTTAGCGTCTTCAGCACCTGGTCGCCCGGCATCGGGGCGCCGAACATGAAGCTCTGCACATATTCGCAGCCCATCTGACGCAGTTCCAGCGCATCGCTTTCGTCCGAAATGCCCTCGGCGACGACGGACAGGCCGAGCTCATGCGCCATGTTGACCATCGATTTCAGCAGCACCGCGCGCTTGGGCGTGTTGTCGTCGACGAAGCTCTTGTCGATCTTGATGGTGTCGAAGGGGAAACGCGTCAGGTAGGCCAGTGAGGAGTAGCCGGTGCCGAAATCGTCCAGCGACAGGCCGATGCCGAGCTGCTTCAGCTTGGTCAGCACATGGGCGGTCTGCTCGGGATTGTCCATGACAAGCGATTCGGTGAGCTCCAGCCGGAAGCAGCGCGGCTTCAGATTGGCCCGCGCGATGACCGAGCGGACGTCGCTGACCAGGTCGCGGCGGATCAACTGGCGGCTGGACAAATTGACCGAGACCGACAGCGGCGCGTCGCCGATCTGTTTTTGCCAGCTGGCGAGATCTTCCGCCGCCTGCTGCATGGCAAACAGGCCGAGCTGCACGATAAGACCGCAGCTTTCGGCTACCGGGATGAAATCCGCCGGCGGGATCATGCCGCGGCGCGGGTGGTCCCAGCGCAGCAGCGCCTCGAAGCCGGCGACACTGCCGTCCTCGAGCCGCACGATCGGCTGGTAGGCAAGCGTGAATTCGCGCCGCTCGATGGCGCGGCGCAGGTCGGATTCGAATTGCAGCCTGTCGGTGCCGACAGTGCGGAAAGCCGGACGGAACGGCTCGATCCTGTCGCCGCCGAAGCGCTTGGCCTGGTGCATGGCAAGCTCGGCATCCTTGACCATGTCCTCGGCCGACATCTGCGGCGAATTCCAGGTGATCAGCCCAATCGACGCGGTCAGCACGATCTCGCGCTTGGCGAAGGTGATCGGGTTGTTGATGGCATGCTTTATGGCATCAGCGACCGCAGCGATGCGGGCCGGGTCTTGTTCGGACAGCAGCATCAAAGCGAACTGGTCGCCGGCAAAGCGCGACAGCGAATCCTTCGGCTTGAGCAGCCGGTGCAGGCGGCGCGCGATGGTCAAGAGGATGGTATCGCCGGCCGAGATGCCGAGCCCGTCATTGACCTGCTTGAAACGGTCGATGTCGATGACGAAGACGGTCGGCCGCACCTTCTCTTCGGTGCGCGCGATCGAGATGATCGCTTCCAGCCGGTTCATCAAAAGTTCACGGTTCGGCAGGCCGGTCAGATTGTCGTGCACGGCGTCGTGCAGCAGCCTTTCCTCGGACTTTTTCTGCTCAGTCACGTCGACCATGGTGCCGACGCAGCGGATGACTTCGCCGTCCGAGCCGATGACCGGGCGTGCGCGCAGTGAAAACCAGTGATAGTGGCCGTCGGCGCCGCGCAGGCGGAAATTCTGCGACACCCGGCCGCGCCGGTGTTCGAGCCCCACGTCGAGCGTCGTGCGGAACGTGTCGCGGTCGTCGGCATGCAGCACCGGCAGCCAGTTGCGGGCCGCGCCGCCAAGGCTGTTCGGTGCCAGGCCGAGCTGGATGCTGACATCGGGCTTGGTGACGACGCGGTCGCGCAGCACGTCCCAATCCCAGACCGTGTCGCCCGATCCGGCCACCGCCAGCGCCTGCCGCTCGAGGTCGGAGAACAGGCCCTGGTGCAGGGCGCCGCCGGCAAAGGCGTGCTGCATCACTGTGAAGCCGATCAGAAGGATGATCAGGATCAGCCCGCCGCCCAGGGCCGGCTGGGCAATGTCGTTGTCGAGCATGCCGGTGATCGCCATCCACGATCCGCATAGCCACAACAGCACCATGACCCAACTGGGCACCAGCATGATGGCACGGTCGTAGCCGCGTATGCCGAGGAAGATGATCAGGCCAAGCCCGGTCAGTGCGGTTGCGGCGAAGGACAGCCTGGCGATGCCGGCGGCAACCGCCGGATCGACGATCGCGACCCCGGCGATCAGCACCAGCCCGAGAATCCAGACCAGTGCGCCGTAGCTGAAATGGCCGTGCCATCGGTTGAGGTTGAGATAGGCGAACAGGAACACCACGAAGGTTCCAGCCAGCGCCACCTCCGTTCCCGCCCGCCACATCTGCTCATTGCCGGGCGAGATCTCGATGACCTTGTTGAGGAAGCCGAAATCGACACAGATATAGGCCAGTACCGCCCAGGCAAGCGCGGCGGTCGCGGGGAACATCGAGGTTCCCTTGACCACGAAAAGAATGGTGAGGAACAGCGCCAGCAAGCCTGCGATACCGATGACGATGCCGCGAAACAGCGTGTAGGAATTGACCGAGTCCTTGTAGGATTCCGGATCCCAGAGGTAGACCTGCGGCAGCTTCGGCGAGGCCAGTTCGGCGATGAAGGTGATCACCGTGCCGGGGTTCAGCGTCACCCGGAAAACGTCGGCATCGGGGCTGGTCTGGCGGTCGAGCGCGAAGCCTTCGCTGGGCGTGATGGCGGCGATGCGGGTCGAGCCGAGATCCGGCCAGAAGATGCCGGAATTCACCAGGCGGAAATGGGGTGCGACGATCAGCCGGTCGAGTTGCTGGTCGGTGGTGTTGGCGAGCGCGAACACCGCCCAGTCGCCGGTCGAACGGGCATCATTGGCCTCAACCTCGATGCGCCGCACGATACCGTCCGGACCCGGCGCGGTCGACACCTGGAAATTCTCGCCCTGGTTCCGGTAGATCTCGACGGCGCCGGAAAGGTCGAGCGCGACGTCGTCGCGGGCGATCTTGATCGGCTCCACGGCGAAGGCCGACGATGCCGCCCACAGCGTCAGGAGTGTCGCGAGGACAAAGGCGAACAGCGACCCGTTTCGCAGGAAATTCGTCAAAAATCAGTCCTTCGTTCCAACGCCCGGCGGATCGTCCGCGATCCGGGCGTAGAGGTAGTGGTCCTGCCAGATGCCGTTGATCCTGAGGTAGGATCGCAGCAGTCCTTCGCGCCGAAATCCGGCTTTTTCAAGCACGCGGATCGACCTGATGTTGTCGGGAATACAGGCCGCTTCGATCCGGTGCAACCTCAGCGTATCGAAGGCGAAGCGGGCCACCACCTTGACCGCGTCGGTCATCAGGCCGCGGCCGCCGAAGCGCTCGCCGATCCAGTAGCCGACATGGCCGCTTTGCGAGACGCCATGGCGTATGTTGCCGAGCGTGATGCCGCCGGCAAGCTTGCCGCTGCTCTTCTCGAAGATGAAGAAGGCGATCGCGGTTCCTTGCGCATAATCTTCGCGGTAGCGGCTGATGCGCAGCCGCCATGCGTTGCGGTCGAGTTCATCGGGAGTCCAGCGTGGCTCCCAGGGTTCGAGGAAGGCGCGGCTTTCGCCACGCACCACCGCCCACTCGCGGTAGTCGTTGGTGAACGGCACGCGCAGCGTGACGCGGTCGCCTTTCAGCGCCGGCAGGTCGCGGCGAAAGAAAGGGAGCGCGAACACGACGCTTCGAGGGGCTTAGACGGCGAGCTTACGGGCCGCGGTCTGCGTGCCTGCGAGCGATTCGAGGATCGCCTCGTATGGCGCCAGTGTGCCCACAGGCCCGACAGCGGTAAGCGTCGGCTTGGTCGAGAACAAACGCGACGATAGATCGGTCAGCCGCTCGACCGTCAGCGCCGACAGCCGTTCCATCAGTTCCTCCTTGGCGATCGGCCGGCCGAACAGGAGCAGTTGCCGTGCGATCTGCGAAGCGCGGCTGGCCGGGCTTTCGGCTGACATGATCAGTCCGGCGCGATATTGGGCGCGCGCCCGGTCGAGTTCTTCCTGCAGGATTTTCTCGCCGGCCTTCTGCAGTTCGTCGATAATGACAGGCACCAGTTCGGCGATGTCGCTCTGGCCGGTCGCGGCATGGACGCCGAAGACGCCGGTGTCGGAAAAGCCCCAATGGAAGGCATAGACCGAATAACACAGGCCGCGCTTCTCGCGGACCTCCTGGAACAGGCGCGACGACATGCCACCGCCGAGGATCATCGAGAGCACCTGCGAGGCATAGAAGTCGCGCACATGATAGGCCCGGCCTTCGAACCCCAGCACGATCTGCGCGTCCATCAGGTCGCGGTCCTCGCGAAAATCGCCGCCGACATATTGCGCATATTGCGGGATGGTGCTGTCGGCCTTGCTGCGGAAGCCGCCGAGCTGCTTTTCGACCTCGCGCACGAAATTGTCATGCTTGATGTCGCCGGCGGCGACAATCACCATGCGCTCGGCGCCATATTGCCGCTCGATGAAGTCGTGGAGTTGCTTGGAGGTGAAGGATTTGACCGTTTCGGGCGTGCCGAGAATGGAGCGTCCAATCGTCTGATGGCGATAGGCGGTTTCCGTGAAGCGGTCGAAGACGATGTCGTCGGGGGTGTCGTGCGCGGCGCCGATCTCCTGCAGGATCACATGCTGTTCGCGCTCGAGTTCCTGCGGGTCGAATTCGGACTCCTGCAGGATGTCGGCAAGAATGTCGACGGCCAGCGGCACGTCGTCGGAGAGCACCCTGGCATAGTAGGAAGTGGTTTCGACGCTGGTGGCGGCGTTGATCTCGCCGCCAACGTCCTCGATCTCCGAGGCGATTTCGAAGGCGCTCCGCCTTTTCGTGCCCTTGAACGCCATGTGCTCGAGCAGATGGGCCATGCCATGCTCGTCCTCACGTTCATTGCGGGCACCCGACTTGACCCAGGCACCAAGGGCAACCGATTCGATGCTTTGAAGGGTTTCGGTGGCGACTGTCAGGCCGTTCGACAGACGGCTTACCTCAACACCCATATGGCTAGTACTCCTTAACGCGCCGCCCGCGCGCGGCGGCCGACATAATCTTCCACCATTTTCAGGTCGGAGGGAAGTACCGTGTATTTTTCCTCCGATGTCATCAACCCACCTAGCCATGCGGGCAGTGCGGGCGACACGCCGCTGGCGGCTTCGACGGCGGCCGGGAATTTTGCCGGGTGTGCGGTACCCAGCACCACCATCGGGACGGCGCCTGACGCCTTGCCCGCAGCGACATGTACAGCTGCCGCGGTGTGCGGATCGAGCAGATAGTTGCTGGCCGCGAGCGTCGAGCGGATGGTGGCGGCGACCTCGTCCATATCAGCCCGGCCGGCGTCGAATTCCGACCGCATCCCGGCGATTTGCTGGGGTTCGATGGTGAAAGCGCCGGACTGCTTCAGACCGTCCATGTAGCGCCGCACGGTCGCCGCGTCACGGCTGGAGGCCTCGAACAGCAGGCGTTCGAAATTGGACGACACCTGGATATCCATCGACGGCGACGTGGTCGCAAAGACGCCCTTGGTGCGGTATTCGCCGGTCGAAAAGGTGCGCGCCAGAATGTCGTTGTCGTTGGTGGCGATGACCAGCCGCTCGATCGGCAAGCCCATCTTCTTGGCGGCGTAGCCGGCGAAGATATCGCCGAAATTGCCGGTCGGCACGGTGAAGGAGACCGGCCTGTCCGGCGCGCCGAGCGACAGCGCCGAGGAGAAATAATAGACGATCTGGGCCATGATCCGGGCCCAGTTGATCGAATTGACGCCCGAAAGCGCAACCCGGTCGCGGAAGCCGTGATCGTTGAACATGTCCTTGAGCAGTCCCTGGCAATCGTCGAAATTGCCTTCGATCGCCAGCGCATGGACGTTTGCAGCCGTCGACGTCGTCATCTGCCGCTGCTGCACCGGCGAGACGCGGCCGTGCGGGAAAAGGATGAAGATGTCGGTCCGGCTGCGACCG
>NZ_RZQI01000246.1:0-5695 GCF_003998335.1 Mesorhizobium sp. M7A.F.Ca.CA.002.05.1.1
CCATTGGACGTCCCGCCGTAAGGCTCGCAGGACGCTGTAACCGTTTGATCGCGCGCAGGATCCCCTGCAGCAAACCGCGGCCGAATTTCGAGCGATGCGATTTAGCGCCACACGCCGGGCCGCGGTTGCGCTCTATATGGCATATGCGCGATATCAACGGTAATCAGGTCGCGGCAATGTGATTGATTCGAGGCCTTGGGTGGCTGGCGGGTCTCGGTTATCCCCCACGCGCATGCCCGAAATCGAGTCCGATTTTCGAGTCATGCGCAGAATCAAAGTGTTACAGCACCTTGGCGCGTCCTGGACGGCCGGCGCTGTAGGCGGCACGCGGAATCTCGACCATGCCCTCCTTGCGGTTCTATTTCGACAAGATCCTTGAGGCCGCCGCGCCCGAGGTCGAGCGGCAGGCGCTGACCCATATCGAACGCCTGGCACTGGTGCGCCGCTATGGCGACTTCTCGCTCGCCTATTCCACCGCCGTGCAAGGCAAGCTTTCCTATTTCGGCGACGCCGATGGCTACATCGCCTTCGGTACCAAGATGAAGCACCATTTCGCGCTCGGCGACCCGGTGGCGGCTCCGGCGCGTCGGGCCGATTACATCAAGCGCTTCGTCGAGACCGCCGGCAGCCCATGGTTCGTGCAGGTCGGCGAGGACACCGCACGCGTGCTGGCCGGCCTTGGCTACAAGGTCAATCGCCTCGGCATCGACACCCGCCTCGCCCTGCCCGAGCATGATTTTTCCGGGAAGCGCAACGAGACCGTGCGCTACTCCGAACGCTGGCTGCTGAAGAAAGGCTTTTCGTTCGAAGAGGACAAGCGCACGATCTACCTCGACGAGATCGCCCGGCTTTCGGAAAACTGGCGCGGCGACCGCATCGTCAAGCGCTGGGAGATGGGTTTTCTCAACCGCCATTTCGCCGACCATCTCGGCACCGACATGCGCCGTTTCGTCCTGCACGGTCCCGATGGCGAACTGGTCGCTTTGCTCGACTTCGACCCGTTGTTTGCCGGCGGCAAGGTCATCGGCTACACCACCGCCTTCAAGCGCAAGCATCTCGACGCCTCACCGCATGCCGAGATCGGCCTGACCAAGTTCGCCGTTGACCGTTTTCGCGAAGAGGGCATCTCGGTGGTCACGCTCGGCCTGTCGCCGCTCGTCGATGTGGGCCCGAGCGGATTTGCCGAAAGCGATTTCTGGCGCAATGCCTTCCAGCGCGCCTATTCTTCTCCCTGGGTCAATCGGCGCAGGTTCAACCTGCAGGGCCAAGCGGCGTTCAAGCGCCGCTTCCACGGCGTCGAGGAGCCGGTCTACATCGCCTTCCGCAAGGGGACGTATGTCGAGATGCTGGGGTTGCTGCGGCTGGTCAAGGCGATCTAGGTCTGGCGATATTCAGGTGAGGCCGGCCTGACTTGAATCTCGACAGACCTGACAGCGTCACACGGCGCTTTCGCCGCTCAGTTCCTGAGCCGGTAGCCGGTCCTGAAGATCCAGGCGACGATCGCTATGCAGATCAGCAGAAAGACGATCGTCATGCCGAGGCTGATACCGACCGAGACATCGGATTTGCCGTAGAAGCTCCAGCGGAAGCCGCTGATCAGATAGACGACCGGATTGAACAGCGTCACCGTGCGCCAGATCTCGGGCAGCATGTTGATCGAATAGAAGCTGCCGCCGAGGAAGGTCAGCGGCGTGATGATCAACAGCGGCACCAGCTGCAGCTGCTCGAAACTCTTCGCCCAGATGCCGATGATGAAGCCGAACAGGCTGAAGGTCACCGCCGTCAGCACCAGGAAGGCGAGCATCCAGAACGGATGCAGGATGGTCAGCGGCACGAACAGCGAGGCGGTGGCCAGGATGATCAGACCGAGAAGGATCGACTTGGTCGCGGCGCCGCCGACATAGGCGATGACGATCTCCAGATAGGAGACCGGCGCCGACAGAAGCTCGTAGATCGAGCCGACGAATTTCGGGAAGTAGATGGCAAAGGAGGCGTTGGAGATCGACTGCGTCAACAGCGACAGCATGATCAGACCCGGCACGATGAAGGCGCCGTAACTGATGCCGTCGATCTCGGTGATGCGCGAGCCGATGGCCGAGCCGAAGACGACGAAATACAGCGATGTCGAGATGACCGGCGAGACGATGCTCTGCAGCACGGTGCGGAAAGCACGCGCCATTTCCATCCGATAGATCGCCCATACGGCGCGAAGGTTCATGGTTCCCTCCTCACCAGATTGACGAAGATCTCCTCGAGCGAAGAGTTTTGCGTGTCGATATCGCGGAACTGGATGCCGCCGGCCTCGAGATCGCGCATCAACGAGGCGACGCCGGGCCGCTCGGCCTGATTGTCATAGGTGTAGGTCAGCTGCCCGCCATCGGGCGACAACTCCAGCGCATAGCGCGAGAGCGCCTCGGGAATGGCCGTCAGCGGATTGCGCAGTTCCAGCACCAGCCGCTTGCGGCCGAGCTTGCGCATCAGTTCGGCCTTGTTCTCGACCAGGATGATCTCGCCGCGGTTGATGACGCCGACCCGGTCGGCCATCGCCTCGGCTTCCTCGATATAATGCGTGGTGAGGATGATGGTGACGCCGTCCTCGCGCAGCCGGCGCACCATCGCCCACATGTCCTGGCGCAGCTCGACGTCGACGCCGGCGGTCGGCTCGTCGAGGAACAGGATGCGCGGCTCATGCGACAGCGCCTTGGCGATCATCAGCCGGCGCTTCATGCCGCCCGACAGGGTGATCGCCTTGGCGTCCTTCTTGTCCCACAGCGACAGGTCGCGCAGCACCTTCTCGACAAAGCCGGGGTTGGCCGGCTTGCCGAACAGGCCACGGCTGTAATTGACCGTCGCCCAGACGCTCTCGAAGGCGTCGATTGTCAGTTCCTGCGGCACCAGCCCGATCAGACCGCGCGCGGCGCGATAATCCTTGTTGATGTCGTGGCCGTCGACGGTGACGGTGCCCGACGAACGGTTGACGATGCCGCAGACGATCGAGATCAGCGTCGTCTTGCCGGCGCCATTGGGTCCAAGCAGCGCGAAGATCTCGCCGCGCTGAATGTCGAGATTGACTTCCTTGAGCGCGGTGAAACCGGTGGCGTAGGTCTTGGAGACCCCGGAAATGGACAGGATGGAAGGCATGGATGAAAACGGCTGCTTGAAAGAGGTCCCCTGATATAGGCCGAATGTCGGTGCTTGCAACCGCAAGTCAATGCCCTGCTGACAGTTCTCGACAATCGTGCCGGCCGGCCGTTGCAGGTGCGGCGCACAGGCCCGGAGTTGCGCGGCACGCAACCGGCAAAATTGTCCTGTGGCGTTCAGCCTCGCGGCAGGACGCCGCTTTGACCTGAACTCGCTTCGGGCCTATCCTTCGCGAGTATTTGCAGCAGCCGGAGCCCATCATGGACCCGCTCATACTTTCGCGTATCCAGTTCGGCGCGAATATTTCATTCCATATTCTATTTCCGACGATCACCATTGCGCTGGGTTGGGTGCTGCTGTTCTTCAAGCTGCGTTACAACGCGACCAACGATTCCGCCTGGATGCGCGCCTATTTCACCTGGGTGAAGGTGTTCGCGCTGTCCTTTGCCATGGGCGTGGTTTCGGGCGTCACCATGAGCTTTCAGTTCGGCACCAACTGGCCGGGCTACATGGAAAAGGTCGGCAACATCGCCGGGCCGCTGCTGGCCTACGAAATCCTCACCGCCTTCTTCCTCGAAGCGGCCTTTCTCGGCATCATGCTGTTCGGCTTCCGCCGCGTCTCCAACCGCATCCACACGCTGGCGACGGTGCTGGTCGCCGGCGGCACCACCGTCTCGGCATTCTGGATCATCGCGCTCAATTCCTGGATGCAGACGCCGGCCGGATTCGAGATGCGCGACGGCGTGGCGCATGCGGTCGACTGGTGGGCAATCATCTTCAATCCGTCGATGCCCTACAGGCTGACCCACATGCTGCTGGCGTCGGGGCTGACGGTGTCGTTCCTGATATCAGGCCTGTCGGCGCTGCGTTATCTCACCGGCGACCGCTCGGAATCGATGTGGAAGGCGCTGCGCACCGGCGTCTTCACCGCGGCGATCCTGATCCCGATCCAGATCTTCGCCGGCGACCAGCATGGGCTGAACACGCTGGAGCATCAGCCGCAGAAGATCGCCGCCATGGAGGCCAACTGGAACACCGGCCCCAACGTGCCGCTGGTGCTCTTCGCGCTGCCGACGAGGCGGCGAAGGAAAACAAATTCGAGATCGCCATTCCCGATGGGGCCAGCCTGGTGCTGCGGCACTCGGCCAGCGGCGTGGTGCCGGGACTGAACGACTATCCCGGCAATCATCCGCCGGTCTTTCCGGTGTTCTGGGGTTTCCGCGTCATGGTCGGCACGGGCATATTGATGCTGCTCGTCTCTTGGTCGGCGGCCTTCTTCCTCAAGCGCCGGCACAGCCTGCCGAAGCCGCTGGCCATGCTGATGGTGCCGATGGGGCTGTCGGGCTGGCTGGCGACGTTGGCCGGCTGGTACACCACCGAAATCGGCCGCCAGCCCTGGCTGGTGACGGGCGTGCTGAAAACCGCCGACGCGGTCGGCCCGGTGGCCGGCAGCCATGTCGCGCTGACGCTCGCCATATACCTCGTTCTCTATGTGCTGTTGCTGATCGCCTATCTCGGCGTGCTGGTGCACCTGGCGCTGAAGGCGGCGAAGGACGGCGACAACTCGCCGTTGCCCGGCGTGCTCAACGCGCCGATGTCGCAGCCGGCTGCGGGGGAGTGATTTGATATGGCACTCCAGCCGGGCGCCGGCGCGGCCCCTCACCTGCCTGCCGGCATCCTCTCCCCGTATAGGGACGGGGAGAGGGGCGCTCGCATCGACGGTTTCGCCAGTCACCAGCGTTGCAAGAAAAGCGCCGAGATTGCGGCCAGCCCCCTTCTCCCCGTCCCTATACGGGGAGAAGTGCCCGGCAGGCAGGTGAGGGGCGGCGCCGACTTCGGCAATCGATCTGAAGCCTCGATAGAGCCCCATCCGATCACATCGCGATTAGCCGGCTCTGGTGAGTGAGGAGAAAAAGATGACCTTCGACTGGCCAACCGCGCTTCCGCTGATCTTCGCCGGCCTGATGGGCCTCGCCATCCTGATCTACGTCATTCTCGACGGTTTCGATCTCGGCATCGGCATTCTGTTCGCCGCCGCTGAAGACGCCGAACAGGATACGATGATTGCCGCGATCGGCCCGTTCTGGGACGCCAACGAGACCTGGCTGGTGCTGGCCGTCGGCCTGCTGCTGGTCGCCTTCCCGCTGGCGCATGGCGTCATCCTGACGGCGCTCTACATTCCGGTCTTCGTGCTTTTGCTCGGGCTGATCCTGCGCGGCGTCGCCTTCGATTTCCGCGCCAAGGTGCCAGCTGGCCGCAAGCATCGCTGGAACCGTATCTTCTTCCTGGGTTCGCTCATCGCCTCGCTGGCGCAGGGCTATATGCTGGGCGTCTATGTGCTCGGGCTCGACGTCGGCCTCGGCGGCATGGCGTTCGGCGTGCTGGTGGCGTTCTGCCTTGCCGCCGCCTACGCGGCGATGGGCGCGGCCTGGGTGATCTACAAGACTGAAGGCGAATTGCAGAAGAAAGCGGTGCGCTGGCTTCGCACCGCGCTGGTGCTGACCGCGCTCGGCATGGCGGCGGTGTCGCTGGCGACGCCCTTCGCCAGCCCGCG
>NZ_RZQI01000246.1:5705-7132 GCF_003998335.1 Mesorhizobium sp. M7A.F.Ca.CA.002.05.1.1
TGGTTCGTCTGGCCGGAAATGCTTTATCTGTCGCCGCTGCCGATCCTGTCGGCGTTTTTGTTCCTGTGGCTGTGGCGGCAGACCTTCCATCTGCCGAAGCCCGACGACCGCCATTCGCTGATGCCGTTCCTGACGCTGGCCGCCATCTTCGCGCTCGGCTTTGCCGGTCTCGCCTGGTCGTTCTACCCGTTCGTGGTGCCCGATCGCCTGACCATCTGGCAGGCGGCTTCCGCGCCGGAGAGCCTGGCCATCATCCTCGCCGGCACCGTGGTCGTGCTGCCGGTCATCATCTTCTATTCGTTCTATGCCTACCGGGTGTTCGGCGGCAAGGCGACGGATCTGACGTATGATTGAAGGGGATGGCGGGAGCTAATCTCCCCCCTCGAGGGGGAGATGTCGCCGAAGGCGACAGAGGGGGTCGCCACACGGAGAGCGCTAACCTCATTCTGTCGCAAGAGGCCGAGACCGGTCGAGCCGACCCCCTCTGGCCGCTTCGCGGCCATCTCCCCCTCAAGGGGGAGATTAACAGCGCTCAGCTCAATTGCTCGCCGACAGCACCAGCACCGGCTTGTCGCTGTAGAGCGCCGGGAACAGCGCCTTCAAATTCGCCACCTTGGGCAGGTCGTTGTAGACGATGTAGGGATAGGTCGGGTTCAGCGTCAGGAAATCCTGATGGTAATTCTCGGCCGGATAGAAGGTCTTGCCGGTTTCCAGCGTGGTGACGATCGGCTCCGGGAACACCTTGGCCTGGTCGAGCTGGGCGATGTAGCTTTGCGCGATCTTCTTCTGTGCATCGTTTTCGGCGAAGATCGTCGAGCGGTATTGCGTGCCGGAGTCCGGACCCTGGAAATTCAGCTGGGTCGGGTTGTGGGCGACCGAGAAATAGACCTGCAGCAGCTGGCCATAGGTCACCTTCGATGGATCGTAGGTGATCTCGACGGATTCGGCATGCCCGGTGCGGCCTGAGCCGACCGTCTCGTAGACGGCGGTGTCCTTGTCGCCGCCGGAGTAGCCGGAGACAGCCCTGGTGACCCCCTTGACGTGCTGGAAGACGCCCTGCACGCCCCAGAAGCAGCCGCCGGCGAAGATTGCCTTTTCAGTGCCGGCGGCCGCCTTCTCGTCGATTGCCGGCGGCGGGATCTTCACCGCGTCCTCGGCCGAAACCGCCGGCGTCAGCCAGAAGGCGGCGCCCGCTGCGGCAAGTGCAAGCGCGGCGAGGGCGCCTTTGACAAAGCCGAGCGAACGGTTTGAAATCTTGATGTTGGTCATGGTTGCACTCCTCGTGGCTTCCATAGGGATCAGTCTATTGCATCAAATAGTGCGGCGCGACGCACATTCGCGTGCGCCGAATGCGGAATCTTACCGTCAGCGCTGCCCCTCACTGTCCTGCCGGACATCTCTCCCCGCAAAACGGGGAGAGAGCAACT
>NZ_RZQI01000247.1:0-7124 GCF_003998335.1 Mesorhizobium sp. M7A.F.Ca.CA.002.05.1.1
CCTCCCAGTTGCGCACGCCCAACTCTTCCAGCGGGCGCGCCAGCCGCCGCGCGGTGCTGAGTGAATAAGCCTGGTTGGAATCGATACGGATCATCGCATCGTCGCCGAGTTTCTTGCGGATCAGCTCGACCATCCTGAGCGAGACTTTCGGATCTTCGGTCGAGAACTTGCCTTCGAAGAAGGTCGTTCCATGCGTCTCGTGCAATTCGACGCAATAATCGGCGACTTCTTCCGGCGTCGTCTCGCCCTTCACCTTTGGTCCATCACCGCGCAGCGAAAAATAGTCGGTGAACGGGATATCCTTGCGCACAGCGCCGCCAAGCAACTGGTAGAGCGGTTGGTTCCACGCCTTGCCGCGCAGGTCCCACAACGCCATCTCGATGGCGCCGAAGGCCATGATGCGGGTGCGGTCGTTGATCGACTGCACGCCGGTCCAAAAGGGCAGGCAGACATGCTCGGCGCCGGCGATGTCGAAGGCATCGCGGCCGACCAGCCGTGGCGCCAGGACATCGTTGATAATCGCGGCCGCCGCTGGCGTCGGCGCTTCGCCGAGGCTAATCAAGCCATCCTCGGTCTCGACTTCAACAATGGTCGGCGAAAATCCGTCGAGTTCGCCGAACACCCAGGCATAGGGTGCTTCGAGGCGCAGATTGATCGGCGTGGCTTTGATGCTGCGGATCTTCATCTCAGCGGCCGACCTCGAAGAAAGGCTTGCCCAGCAGGTCGGGAACGACGTCGATGCCGAGGCCCGGTCCGTCCGGAATGCCCATGCGGCTGCCGGTGACCGGCGGCATGTTCGACGCCGTGCGCACCGTCACCCATTCATGGAAGGCGATGGCATGCAGCCGGCGCTCTTCCGGCGTCGACAGCGACAGATGCGCCATGGCCGCGGTGTCGATCTCGGCGCCGCCCGTGTCCTCGACCGTGATCATGAAGCCGAGGTCGACGGCAACGTCGCGGATCTGGCGCGTCTTCGTCACGCCGCCAAGGCGCGAGATCTTCAGGGTCAGCCCGTCGGCCGCACCCAGGCGATGAATTTCCAGCATCGCCTCGAGCGAGGTGACGGATTCGTCGAGCACCATCGGTTTGTCGAGCATGCGGCGCACCGACATGTTCTCGTCGATCGTGGTGCAGGGCTGCTCGAACGTGTAGTCGATGGCGCGCGTGGCGTCGGCGAACTGGCGCGCCTGATAGGGCGTCCAGCCGGCATTGGCGTCGCAGAAGATGACCGTGCCTTTCGGCACCGAGGCGGCGACCGCGGTGACACGCTCGATGTCGTCATGCACATTGCCGCCGACCTTGACCTGTAGCCGGTGGAAGCCGTCCTTGACGATGCGCTTGGCCAGCGCGGCCATGGCGTCGACGCTGCCGTGCGTGACGACCTTGTAGAGTTCTGCGGTGTCGCTTTCCTTGCCGCCGAGCAGCGTTACCAGCGGCACGTCGGCGGCGCGCCCCGCCAGATCCCAGCAGGCCATGTCGAGCGCCGACTTGATGTAGGGATGACCCTTGAACACCGTGTCCATCAGCCGGCCGATGTTGGCTAGTCCGCGCGGATCATGGCCGATCAGATGCGGCGCGATCTCGACCACGCCGGCGCGAACGCCGGCCGGGAAGGCTGCCGAGTAAAAATTGCCGAGCGGCGCCATCTCGCCCCAGCCGGTGATACCGCTGTCTGATGCAATGGACACGATCACCGCGTCGAAAGCGTCGGCCTCGCGCCCCTTCGACATGCGGTATGGCCCGTCCACGAAGGGCTGCACGACATGGTAGGCCTTGATGGTTTCGATCTGCACGTGTCTTGTCCGCTGTCTGTGATGGTGGGGAACGGGTCAGGCGCCCCTCGACGGGCGTTGTTCGAGGCCGCGCGCATAGGCAAGCAACTCCTCGAAATCGAGATCGATGTGCTCCCTGGCATGGCGCTGGGCTGCACGCATGTCCTTGCCCTTCAGCAACCGCACATAGGTTTCGTGAACGTCTTCGGCCGGCACCGGCTCATTGCGGGCATGCTGGTGGAGCGCAAAATACATCTGCAGCCGGCTGGTCAGCCGCTGCCAGGTTTCCAGCAGCACCGAATTGTCGGCCCATTCGTAGATCAGGCCATGCAGTTGCAGCGCGGTTTCGATTTGGCGTGTCGTGTCCAACGCACGGGTCGCCTGCTTCACGGCTTCGTGACGCCGGTCGAGCTCGTCGAAGAAGCGCTGGTCGCGCAGCGGCCACGCCCGCTCGATGGCCAGCTCGTCCATCACCTTGTTGAACGAATAGGCATCGTCGATGTCCTTGGCTGTGACCTCGATGACGAAGGTGCCGGCATAGGGGATGCTGGTCAGGATGCCTTCCTGGACCAGTTCGCGCATTGCCTCGCGCAACGGCGCGCGGCTGACCCGCATCTGTTCGGAAATCCGCAGCTCGTTGAGCTTCTGGCCGGGTGCGAGCTGCCCGGTCAGGATCGCACGCCGCAACAGCGCGACGATCTCGGCGCGTCGCGTCGTGTCCGCAATCGGACTGAAATCCGCTTTCGCCATTCGGCCACTCCCAGGGAAATCGAAAGCAAGACAAGCAGATTGTCGACAATCTAACAAGAGGTCATCTTCGGATTCTTGGGGGCCGTTGGCATGTCGGCCTTTCGGTCTCAGGCGGCACGGCCGTAGAAGCCGACCCGCTCCTCGGGGCTGAACACCACGCCGGGCTTTTCATAGTAGGAAAACACCGCGATCATGCGCTCGCGCTCGCCTTCGACCGTGGTGACGCGATGCGCGGTGTTTTTGCCGCGGAAGACATTCAGCGTGCCGGGCTTCATGCGCAGGATCTTTGCATCGGGATCGCGCCCGTCCAGCAGCCTTGCGACGCCGTCATAGTTGGGATTGCCGTCAGATCGCAGATCGGTGCGGTATTCGAGGTCGCCGCCGTATTCCGCTGCCTGCAGCAGCAGCGTCGTCGTGAATTCGGAGCGATCGAAATGCCAGTTCAAAGCCTCGCCGGCGCGATAGGCCATGACATTGGTTCGCGCCAACGGATCCTGCATGACATGCAGCCTGGTCTTGCCCATCGTCGCCGCCAGGAAGCGCAGCAGCGGTTCGTATTCGTAGATGGCGAGCACGACGCTGGCCGGAATCTGGTCGGCACAGACGGTGTGGCTGATGGTCTCCACCTTGCGCAGCGCCGGATGGTCGGGTGCAAGCTCGGGAATGTCAGGCTTGAAGTAGATGTTGTGCATCCGCTTGTGCACATGCGAGCGCGCGGCCATCACCGGCTGGATTTCGCGCACGGCTTGTTCCGCCACGCCGGGGCGCAAAAACCCTTCCAGATTGAACATGCCGTCGGCTTCGAGCGCGGCGACGGATTGTTCGACAAGGCGCTGCCATTCGGCGCTGCCTTCGCGGTCGAGCGGATAGCGGTCGAGATCGAGGATGTCTTTCATCGTCATGGCTCCGAAGGTTTCGAGTCTATGAGACGGCAAAAAAATCTTTCTCTCAACGTCGAAAATAATTAGGATTGAGCAAGAAAAACTTATGGATCTGTTGTGGAACGGTTGCCGCCGCTGAATGCGATCAAGGCTTTTGAAGTTGCCGCCCGTGCCGGCAGCTTCACCTTGGCCGCTTCTGAACTCGGCGTGTCCTCTGCAGCGGTCAGCCAGCAGATACGCAATCTTGAGAACTGGTTCGGCAAGCAATTGTTCGTGCGCACCGGCAACCGCATCGCGCTCACCGATGCCGGCCACGCTATCTATCCGCAGACCGCGAAGGCTTTGGGAGACATCGCCGCTATAGGCCAGCGTATGCTGGAGGGCGGGATGCGGACGCGCCTGGTCGTCAGCGTGCCGTTCTCGCTGGCCGAACTGTGGCTGGCGCCGAGGCTGGCGGTACTTCTCGATGCCTTTCCGCAGATGGCGATCGACGTTCGGGTCGAGGACGATCCGGTCGACCTGATGCGCCAGAACATCGACCTGCGCATCAGCTATGGCGATTATCACTATCCCGGATTGAAACTCGTCCGTCTCGTCCATGACGACGTCCTGCCTGTCTGCGCACCGGAATTCTGGCACCGGCACGGCAATGGCGATACCAGTCTGGCGGATTTGCACGAGAGCCAGTTCATCCACACCAATTGGGGGCCGAACTATGCCTCGCACCCGACCTGGGCTGACTGGTTTGCGGCCTCCGGCGGCAGCCGCTCACCCGACCCGTCGCACGGGCGGCGCGTCGGCCTGTCCAGCCTTGCGATCGCCTCGGCAAGGCTGGGCCTGGGCATCGCGCTTGGCCAGCGGGTCATGGCGCGCGCCGATCTGGAGGCCGGTCGGCTGATTGCGCTCTCCTCCGTCTCCGTGCGCCTCGGGCATCCCTACTGTGCATTCATGCCGGTGGCCAAGGCCGACCGCGCCGATGTTGCCGGTCTGGTGGAACTGCTCAGTCGAGCGGCGCCCGCGACCTGTGGGAAGGTCGGGGCGCCGCGCTGAAGCCGGGTCCTGACGGGGGTGTTCAGGTGGCCGGCTTTTCCGGTATCGGCGATACAGGCGCTCCGGGTCCGATCTTCTGCAGATTGCCCGTGATCACCTGGTCGCCCTCGGCGACGCCGCTGAGGATGGCGACCTGACCGCCGCTCGTCGGTCCGAGCGAAACCAGCCGCTGGTCGACCGTGTTGTCCTTGCCGACGACATAGAGATATTTGCCGAGCTGGCTCGAGCCCAGCGCCGTCTGCGGCACCATCAGCGCGTCGGCCTGCTCTCTCACATGCAGCCGGACACGAACATATTGGCCGGGCAGCAGCGTGAACTTGCCGTTACCGATCGTTGCGCGCGCCGTGATCGTGCCGGTCGAGCGGTCGACCGAATTGTCGATGAAGGTAAGCTCGCCCTTCTGGCTGGCCTCGGTCTGGCCGGGGAGCAGCACCTCCACTTCGATCGGGCCGTTCGCGCGGGCTTGCTCGATCTCGGCCAGATCCGTCTCGCTCGGGTTGAAGGTGACATAGATCGGATCGAGTTGCACCAGCGTGTTGAGCACGGTGCCGGCAACGCTGACCAGCGTTCCGACCGAAGCCTGGTTGCGGCCGAGACGCCCGCCAAACGGCGCCCGGATTTCAGCGTAGCTCAAATTGAGCTCTGCCGTGCGGACCGCCGCCTGATTGACCGCCAGCGACGCCTGTGCCTCGCGCAAGGTGCTGGTGCGCTGGTCGAAGCCGTCCTTGGCGAGGTAGCCGCTCTTGGCGAGCTCGGTGCCGCGACCGAGGTTGGAGCGGGCATAGTCGAGCGTCGCCGTATCGCGCTGCACTTGCGCCTTGGCCTGGTCGAGAGCCGCCTGGAAGTCGTCAGGCGAGATCTTGTAGAGAAGATCGCCTTGCCGGACGTCGACGCCGTCGGCTGCGGTCTGCTCCTGCAGATAGCCCGGAATCCTGGCCTGCAAGGTGATGCTGCGGATCGGTTCCGTCCGCGCGGCATAGTCCAGGTAGATCGGGATCGTCTTCTTGACGACACTAACCACCGGCACCGGCATGACGAATGCCGCCGGAGCAGGCGTCGCCGCGGCCGTGCCGGCATTGAGGCTGAGGTTGCCCATGTCGAGCAGGTGGACGCTGGCCACCGAGATCGCTCCCAGCGCGACGGCCGTTCCCAACGCGATTTTCCATTTACGCATGATCAGTCTCCAATCTTATTCGGCCGCTTCCGCCAGGGGGCGCAAGGCGGGCTCAGTCGTTGGTTCATTGTCTTGAGAGGCGGGCTCGTCATTGCCGCGGCGTTCGCGCAGCTGCTCGATGACCGCGTAGAACACCGGCACGAACACCAGCGACAGGATGGTCGCTGCGACCATGCCGCCGAACACGGTGGTGCCGATCGACTGCCGGCTTGCCGCGCCGGCACCGGTGGCAAACATCAGCGGCAGCACGCCGAGGATGAAGGCGAAAGCCGTCATCAGGATCGGCCGCAGCCGGAGCCGTGCCGCCTCCATCGCCGCGTCGACGATGCTGAGGCCTTCTTCGCGCCGTCGCCTTGCGAATTCGACGATCAGGATCGCGTTCTTGGCCGCCAGGCCGATCAGCATGACGAAGCCTATCTGCGAGTAGACGTCGATCTGCATGCCACGCAGCAACAGGGCCACGAAGGCGCCGAACAGGGCCAGTGGCACCGCCAACAGCACCATGAACGGCATCGCCCAGCTCTCATACTGCATCGCCAAGATCAGGAAGACGAAGACGATGGCGAGGCCGAAGACGACGGACGCGATCGATCCTGCCTTGAGCTCCTGGAAGGTGATGCCGGTCCATTCGAAACCGAAATCCCTTGGCAGCGCAATGGCGGCGGCCCGTTCCATCGCGGCAACCGCCTGGCCCGAGGAAAAGCCGGGTGCGGCACCGCCATTGATCGAGGCCGAGGCATTGTTGTTGTAATGCGGCACCGTCTCCGGGCCGACGAAGGGCACGAGTTTGCCCAGCGTCGAGAGCGGCACCATGCCGCCGGAGGCATTGCGCACATAGAGCCGCGAAATGTCGGCGGCACCCGCACGTGCATCCTTGTCGGCCTGGATGGTCACCCGGAAGGTGCGGCCGAACAGGTTGAAGTCGTTGACGTAGAGCGAGCCGAGATAGATCTGCAGCGTGTTGAAGACATCGGGCAGATTGAGGCCGAGCAGTTTGGCCTTGCTGCGGTCGAGGTCGTAGTTGAACTGCGGCGTCGAGGTCGAGAATGGCGAGAACAGCTGCTGCGGGTTGATTTCGGGCTGCTTGCGCGCCTCGGCGATCACGGCTTGCGTCGCATCGTTGAGGGCTGAACTGCCGCGGCCGGTCAGATCCTCGACGACGAATTCGAAGCCGCCTGTGGTGCCGATACCCGGGATAGAAGGCGGATCGAAGCTCAGCGCGAAAGCTTCCGGAATCTGCATCAGCTTGCCGCGCACATCGGCGACGAGCTTCGATGCACTCTGGTCGGGGCCGCGCTCCTCCCACGGCTTCAGGATGGCGAATTCGACCGCCGAATTCGACTGCGCCGCACTGGTCAGGAAATTCAGGCCGCTGATCGAGCCGACAATCTCGACGCCGGGCGTCGCCTGCAGGATGTCACGCGCCTTCTGCGCCACCGCGTCGGTGCGTTCCAGCGACGCGCCGTCGGGCAACTGGATGACGACGAAGAAATAGCC
>NZ_RZQI01000248.1:0-7097 GCF_003998335.1 Mesorhizobium sp. M7A.F.Ca.CA.002.05.1.1
GATGAACCCATGTCGTCATGCCTGTTTGGTCTCCCAGGCCAAGCGAACGCTATTCCATGTCCGGCACGTCGCCACCTACAAACAGAGTTGTCGGCTCGCCATACTCACCCACCGAAGGGTTACCCTCGCGCGACCACGCAATGACGCCAGCATGCTTGCCGCCAGTCTCCTCGCAGTGCGTATCGCTCTGCCCAGTCGGCTGCCATGCCGGTTTGCAGGTCGCCGGTCTCATGACCGTCGAAGGCCGTGACCACGATCAGCCTGGTGCTTTGTGTTGGGAGAGTAAACTATTTGACCTGGAGGGTGTCTTTCCGCTGGACCAACAGCCGGTTGAAGTTGAGCGGCGCAGGGGGAAGAATCTCCGTCATCTCGAATAGAGGCACAGGGCCTTCCGGCTCCGGTGCTTTCTGCTTGGCCTTCAGGTCCGTGATCTCCTCGTCGCGCCGCGCAATCCGGCTTTCCAGATTGGCAATGCGCTCCGCAAGAAAATAGCGCCCCACGGCAAATCCGCCGCCGCCGAACAACGCGGCAGACGTAGCAAAGGCCAGCGGGTTAGCCGCCACCAGCGAAGAGTTGCTTTGAATGAAAGCGATAAGGTCATGCATGGCTAAAAAGCTCTCCTCTCACGCCGAGGACAATTCAACCAGCCGACGGGTCGCGCGAGGGATCGTCATACCAAGTCGCACCCGATCAGTATTGGGCAACTTCGCCCTCCGGCCTGGCCCTGCCGTGCGGAGCGCCGCGAGTGTGTCAGCACAAGCTTCCTCAGATGTCTCGTTCCATTCATCCCACTATCGTCGCCGTAGGGCGGCGGGGCTGGATCAGTTTGCGACGTTCACGCCAGTCATCCCACGACAGGGCCCGTATCATCATAGCCAATGGAGACTATCCCCGGATGCCTGTGGGCTATGGCGAGTATCTGAGTCTCTAGTTCGCAGTTGTAGGTCATTAACGCCTTCACGGTCTCAAGCGGGCTATCGTAGCGAGCGATAAGCTTCACGGCTTCATAGTGCAGTTCGGCTTTGGCATCGGCCTCCGGGTACATCGTTCCCATCGCGGTTCCTCCTTGCGCTGCATACGGGTGATGCAGTGAGCAGCATCAAGTCGCTCCTTTGGCGAGGCAGAGTGTCATGATGTGTCCATTCGCAATGACTCCGAATATATGGCCATAGTGAACAAAAAGGGAACAAAATGTCAAGGACGACCTGAGTCGGAGAGGACTTCTATTTTGGACATGCCCCGGGTAAAAGGCCCCCCGCGCTTAGCAAATCCTGTGTCGAGCACATGAGGTCGGGCTGCTCGTCCGCGTCTGCGTCAACGGCAGCATCACCTGTGGGCCGAGCAAGCACGGTTGCCGCGCGCATGTGGCGGCAACGGCTGCTCGATTCGTAGATCAGGTTAAGAACGCGGCGAGGCCGCAGCCGGCTGCTGGTCGAGAAGAACACCTCGACGGGCATGCCGCGGCGCCAGGGTCAGTCCTTTGAGTCTGGTAAGTTCCGCGCGCGGCAAATCGACGTGCACCTTCCGATCCGGAGTGCGCAATGCCCGACCGTCTGAAGGGCCACTCAAATTTTCTGACCCAGTCGAGGTGGAGGCTATCATAGTTGATTGTTGCTGCCGGTGACCTGGCGTAATCAAAGGCTCACGTAGCTTTCCAACAGAGGACGGTATGTTGTATCCAGGTCGATTTTTAGAACCGAGCGACATTGTGATGCTTGCCCGTGTTTGTGAGACGGTCTGCAAAGAGCGCGGCGTACCTGTTGCTTCGCGGGCGGGAGAGCGCACGGCTGCGCACGTACTCAGGCTGTTCATGAACGGCTTGAGTGGGGAGAATGAGCTGCTCGATGCTGAGAGGAACTGGGCTCGACGGAGTGATCTGGCTTTCGAGAAGGCTGCTGTCAGCTACGATGACACAAGAGAGGCCGCGTGATTAGCTTCCTGAGAATCGAAGTAGCGAAGAAAACCGCTCGCTCCACGCGACGAGCCCCAGAGGCACCCTCTGGATAGAGCAGGGTGTTGCTGCGGCATTCTTAAGGTGAGGTAAAGCTTCCGCACGCAGCCCGATTCGTGGGCGATCGGCTCTGTTGGAATTTGGTGGTGAGACTAAGGACAATCGACGCGTAGTGTGTTCCGGGCGATCTTCCAGGCGGACTCGACATGCCGCCGCGCTGCTGCTTCCGCCGCTTCCGGCTTGTGTGCGCGGATCGCATCCATTATCTCGTTCATCTCGGCGATCGCCGCTTCGCGGCGGTTGGTCGAGACGATTGTCATCGAACGAAGCTGGTTGATGCGGACATTCAGCCCGGAGACGATTTCCCAGGCGACACGCTTGTCGGCGGCCTCGAACAGTGCCTCGTAGAATTTGGTCGTCGCCCGCATCACCGCAGGCGGCGTCGCCGACGCCCACGCATCGAACAAATCCGCCAGCGCCCCTTCGAGCGTTGCCAACTGCTCGCCGGTGGCCGACAGGGCACAGGCTCGGGCCGCGATGCCTTCAAGCAGAGCCCGAAGCTCGTAGATCTCGTCGGTACGGCCGAGGTCCGGCCTGGCGACGGCCGGCCCATGCCCAGGGATCATCTGCACGAGCCCCTCTGCCTCCAGCTGCCGCAGTACCTCACGCACGACGGAACGGCTGACGCCGAGCTGGTCGCAAAGCGGCCGTTCGACAAGCCTTTCGCCAGGCTGGAAATGGAAATCCATGATCGCTTCGCGCATGCGCTCCAGCGCCAGCGTCCTCAAGGTCTTGGAGCTGCGGTCGATGCGAAGCGTGTCGTCTGGCATGCATGCCTCCTGCGCCGCTACGAAAACAGATTCGATGCCCGGTTGACAAGGTACTTGGCGCTCCATAGCATGGTATACCATAAGATGATAGCGGGATTGGATGTCCCGAGGCACCACCTACCCAAGGAATTCCATGCAGCCCGCCATTCGTAAGATCGTTACCTATACCGAGAACACGCTGATCGAAGGCGGCAAGGCCGCCCCCCGGCCGCTGCGCCTTATCGGCGTCGCAGCGGTGCTGACCAATCCCTGGGCCGGTCGCGGCTTCACCGACGATCTGTCGCCCCAAATCCGAGCCTGTGCGCCGGTGCTGGGAGAGATCCTGACCCATGAGATCGTTGCCGCCGCCGGTTCCGGCGAGGCTATCGAGGGCTATGGCAAGGCCGCCATCTGCGGTACGTCGGGCGAGATCGAGCATGCGTCGGCGTTGATCCATACGCTGCACTTCGGCAACCACTATCGGCGTGCCGTAAGCGCCAAGACCTACCTTGCCTTCACCAATCTGCGCGGCGGGCCCAACACCCCGATCATCATTCCGCTGATGGACAAAAATGACGAAGGGCGGCGCTCGCATTACCTCACCGTGCATTTCCAGATCGGCGATGCACCGGCGCCCGACGAGCTGGTTGTGGCGCTCGGCGCCTCGATCGGCGGCCGCCCGCATCATCGAATCGGCGACCGCTACCAGGACCTCAAAGAGCTTGGGGACGTGCATGGCTGACGCTTCCGCATCGGCATGGGCTCGACGGGGTGCGGCGCCCGACGGCACCGGCTTCATCCGTGTCGGCGCGGGCGCACCGGTGCTTTTTATTCATGGCGTTGGTATGAACGCCGCGATCTGGCAGCCGCAGATCGAGCGGATGTCCGATAGCTTCGACGTCATCGCCATCGACATGCTCGGCCACGGTCAGTCGCCGCTGCCGCCGCAGAACCCAGAACTCGCCGACTATGCTGATCAGGCCATTCGCCTGCTCGACCATCTCGGCCTCGACAAAGTATCCGTCATCGGCCACTCGATGGGCGCGCTCGTTGCCCAGGAACTCGCGCTACGCGCAGCCGAGCGCGTCCGCCGCATCGTCTCGCTGAATGCCGTGTTCCGGCGGCCACCTGAACTGGCCGAAGCTGTTCGCCAGCGCGCGGTGGCGCTTACCGGCAAGAGTGGGGTGACCGGCACGGCACAGACCATTGCCCGTTGGTTCGGAGATCCGGTGCCGGTCGAGCTCGAGGCGGCTGCACGGAAGACGGCCGCCGTACTGGGTGCCGTCGACCCGGAAGGTTATGCTCGCACCTATCGCCTGTTCGCTCGTGCCGACAGCGACCACGCTGACCGCCTGCCGAGGCTAGCCGTACCGGCCCTGTTCATGACCGGTTCCGAGGACAGGAATTCTTCGCCGGCAATGTCGGCCGCGATGGCGCGGCTGGCGCCGCATGGCCGCTGCACAGTGCTCTCAGGCGAGCGGCATATGATGGCGGTGGCGGATCCCGGCCTGACGACGCGCCATATCGTCGACTTCCTCAAAGAAGGCGAAGCGATCGAGCAAGACAGCGCTGCCGCGGCGAACACCGGGTTCGACGGCAGCGAGTTCCGCCGTGCGCTGGGTTCCTTCCTCACCGGCGTCACCATCGTCACCACCATCGGGCCCGAAGGCGAGCCGCGCGGCTTCACCGCCAACTCCTTCACCTCGGTGTCGCTCGATCCACCTTTGGTGCTGGTCTGCATCGCTCATAAGGCGGTTGGCCATCCTGTCTTTGCGACATCGAAAAGCTTCGCCATCAACGTCCTCAACGAGGATCAGAAGGCAGCGTCCGGCATATTCGCCTCGAAAGCGGCCGACAAGTTCGCCGCCGTTGCCTGGAGACCGGGACGAACGGGCAGCCCCGTGCTGGACGGCTCCGTCGCATCCTTCGACTGCGACATGGAGCGGCTGGTCAATGCCGGTGATCATTCAATCCTCATTGGCCGCGTCCGCGATTTCGAGCACAATTCCGCGCAGCCGCTCGGCTATTGCCGCGGCGCGTATGTCGCGCCCGGCCTCAGCCAGGACGCGCTGGCAGCCACCCAGCCCGGCACCGATGTCGGCGCCATCCTCGAGAATGGCGGCCGAATCCTGTTCCTGGAGACGGCGGATGGTTTTGAACTGCCGCGCGGTCGAGGTCTGGGTGCGGCTGGCGATGGGAAAAGCCTGCGAGGGGTGCTTGCCGCGAGGGCCATCGAGGCCAAGCTGGGCTTCCTTTTCGCCGTCTGGGACGATGCCAGAGATGTTTCGCGCACACATGTCTACTATCGCGGCACGTTCGACGTGCCCGCTTCCAGCGATCGCGGCATCAGGCTGGTCGAGATCCACGCGATCGAGGAGTTGAAGATCGCCGATCCGGCGATCCGCTCGATGCTCGCACGCTATGTCAAGGAATGCTCAGTGGATGCATTCGGCGTCTATGTCGGCAACGATGTCGAAGGCGAGGTCCGGCCGCTCGCCAGGACCGCCGGTTCCACAGCACCCACCACAGGTGACCAGCGATGAAATTCTCGCTCTTCGTGCACATGGAACGGTCGGACTTGGCCAAGCCGCATTCCGAGCTTGTGACCGAGCTCGAGGAGCTGGTCCTGATGGCCGAACAGGCAGGGTTCGAGACCGCCTGGATCGGCGAGCATCACGGCATGGAATTCACCATCTCGCCCAATCCCTTCATCAACATCGCCTATCTCGCGGCCAAAACCAGCCACATCCGCCTTGGCACTGGAACCGTGATCGCGCCCTTCTGGCATCCGATCAAGCTTGCCGGCGAAGCCGCGATGGCCGACGTCATCAGTGGCGGCCGGCTCGACATCGGCATTGCGCGCGGCGCCTACAGCTATGAATATCAGCGTATCTTCCCGGGGCTCGACGCCTGGGGCGCCGGCCAGCGCATGCGCGAGATCATACCGGCGATCCGCGGCCTCTGGGACGGCGACTTCGAACTCTCCGGCGAGTTCTGGCAATTCCCGCCGACCACCTCCTCGCCCAAGCCGCTGCAGAAACCCTACCCGCCGATCTGGGTGGCGGCCCGCGACCCGAATTCGCACGATTTCGCTGTCGCCAATGGCTGCAAGGTCCAGGTGACGCCGCTGGCTTCCGGCGACGAGGAGGTGACGAGCCTGATGCAGCGCTTCAACGCCGCATGCGCCGCGCATCCCGAGATCGAACGGCCGGAAATCATGCTTTTGATGCACACCTTCGTCGCCGAAGACGCGGCCGACGCCGATCGCCTCACGCAGGACCTGTCGACTTTCTATTGCCAGTTCGGCGCCTGGTTCCAGAACAAGAAGCCGGTGCATCAAGGCGTTTTAGAGCTGCTGACGCCGGACGAGATCGCGGCCATGCCACAATACGCGCCCGACAAGATCAGGCAGAACCTGGTGATTGGCGAGGCCGATGAGGTCATCGCCCGGCTGAAGGACTATGAGGCGCTCGGCTACGACCAGTATTCGATCTGGATCGACAGCGGCCTTTCGCACAAGCGCAAGATGAAATCGCTGCAACTGTTCATCGACCGGGTGATGCCGGCCTTCCTCTGATCGCGAGCCCATGACCGACGCCCTCTTCAGGAACTTCATCGACGGCCGCTTCGACGAACCGTCCGCCACTTTCGACAGCGTCGACCCGTCGACCGGGGCGGCCTGGGCGAAGATGCCGGCGGCGAGCGAAGCCGATGTCGACCGTGCCGTCGAGGCGGCGCACCGCGCACTGCGCTCAGACCTATGGCGAAGGATGACGGCGACGGCGCGTGGCAAGCTGCTGGTCAAGCTCGGCGACCTCGTCGCCGCCAATGCCGGGCGCCTTGCCGAGCTCGAGACACGAGACACCGGCAAGATCATCCGCGAGACCCGCGCCCAGATCGCCTATGTCGGCGACTACTACCGCTATTATGGCGGACTGGCCGACAAGCACGAAGGCGCGCATGTGCCGATCGACAAGCCCGATCTCGACGTCACCATCCGTCGCGAGCCGATTGGCGTCGTTGCCGCGGTGGTGCCGTGGAACTCACAGCTCTTCCTCTCGGCCGTCAAGCTCGGCCCGGCGCTCGCCGCCGGCTGCACCATCGTGCTTAAGGCTTCCGAGGACGGCCCGGCGCCGCTGCTCGCCTTTGCCGAACTGGTCCAGCAGGCCGGCTTCCCCTCAGGCGTCGTCAACATCCTCACCGGCTTTGGCCAGGAGTGCGGCCGGCGCCTGACCAGCCATCCGCTGGTTTCGCGCGTCGCCTTCACCGGCGGTCCATCGACGGCGCGCGCCATCGTAAGGAACACGGCGGAGAACCTTGCCTACACCACTCTGGAA